>CAZHBL010000612.1:0-3414 GCA_964530105.1 uncultured Pirellulales bacterium
CGGATCGTAGCTCTCATCGCCGAGTGCCTTGACGCCCTTGTACTCGGGCGAGGATTTGTCGGCGTTTGCGACGGCGTCCGCATCCGTACCGAAGTATACCTCGTGCGAAGCGGCGAAATCGCCCGCACCCCAACTGAGAATCGGCGTCATTTTCGTGCCGGTCGCTCCATTGGACGGATTCGGGCTGCTGGCTTTAATCGGTGGCGACAAAGCCGCCTGCGGGACGAAATCTTTCGGCGTGGACGGACTCGACCATCGCAGTTGTGCTACTGCGCCGCCGCCGTTCTCGTAATATTCCATGACAAGGCTGTACGTATTACCGGCCACAAGGTCAATCGTACCCTTGTACTCGGTTGTGCCCTGATCTATCCATGCGTTAACAAGCTGCTGGCCATCGACCCACAGGCGCACACCGTCGTCTGCACTGGCATAAAAGGTGTAGGTCTCGGTGAATGCAGCTTCGACTTCTCCGGTCCATCTGGCAGAGAATTGATCATCGCCGACCACTGGGTCCGGTCCGCCGGGATCGCCCCAGCTAAAGTCGATTCGGGGATCTATGCGGGTCAGCACATGATTTTCAAAGTTCATACCTTTGTAGTAATCGCCTCGTATGCCGCCGCCCTCTTTCGCGGTCGTAAAGCTCCAGACATCACCTGTATGCGTAGTAGCAGCGTCGAACTCATCGACCCGCCAATAATAAGTCTTTTCTAAATCAAGCGGTCCGGGGCTGAAGTTTGTAACTCCCGTGGACTTTCCATCGGTGGCATTCGCTACAGTGTCATAATCGTCGCCGAAGTAGATGGAATGCAATTTCGCACCGAAGCCGGCCGTCCAGCTCAGAACAAGGTTTTGTGAATCAATAAATTTGCTATCATTGCCTGGAACTGGAGCATAGGCCTTCTTGGGAGGAACCATAAAATTCCAGACCTTGCCTCTCCATGGGCTATTCGGGTCGGCCTCATTGACCTCATCGACTCGCCAATAGTAGGTCGTTCCCGGGATAAGGCCGTCCGGATAAGAATATCCGGGAAAACCGACAATCAAATATGGCAATCCCTGGTTACCCTGGAATGTGTTTTCGGTGCCATCGTTGACGTCACTATAATTTTCGCCGAAGTACACATCGTGCGAAACGGCAAAATCCCCGGCGAACCACGATAAACTGACCCATGTGTCCTTATGCATTGTACCGTCTGCCGGAATTGGGCCGCGTGCAAAGGGATTGCCTCCCATACCATATTCTGCCACCCGTTGAATGTCCTCGATATTAGGAATTGCTGTCACAGGAAAATCCCAAATCCGAACAAATCCTGCACCGGTATCACCTGGCACAAAATGCTTCGCATACCCGGCGACATTTCCGCTTCCATCTGTTGACAGAACCGTAAAGGTATCATCGGAGGGCGTCCACCGATTCGATGTCCAAGCTGTGGTCAATCCCCAGTCGGTTCCTTCTGCGGTAATTGTTACTGTAGTACCAGTGTCGTTCGTCCAGGCAGAGCCTGGTATGTCCAATATATTGGCCATTCCGGCTTCGGCCCAGGTGACCGATGTTCCATTGGAGGATCCCTGGTAGTACATCGGCATATCCGAATACCACACAGCCTTGCCGCCTGCATCAAGATATTTTCTAAGAGTGCAATCTGCTGAATTCTCCTCTGCAACAGTATCCGGCACGATGTCCTTGCAGAACACTACTACACTTTGTGCCTGGTCGGCGATGCGAGCGTCCATCCATGCCTTGAGCTGGTCTGCATCGAGGATATCATAGCCGGCATCATCGAAATAGTCTCGAAGTTCTATAGTCACACTTTCAGCGGCCCATCCTGTTGGATAATTCCCATCCCAATAGGCGGCAAAATAAGCCCCTTGAGTAGTTCCGATAGATAATCCGAACATGCAGATGCAAAAGATAGTTAGATAAATGAACTTTTTACACATAATAATACTCCTTATAAAAGAAGTTCGGTTGATTACGCTCTGGGCAAACACCAAAGCGGCTGACAGTAAATTTCACGTATTTATAGACTAAAATCATGCTTTAAAATGGTTTTTGGGCCTATTTGTTACCTCCTTCCTTAAACGGCCAATATGGGCACTTATTTAACTAAATTTTTAAATAAACTGCAGAACCCCCCCCTGCACTGGATAAAAAATCTAAAGAATTCCAATTATCCTGTTTATAACAAATTGAGCGGCTTTGCGTCAAGGAAATTTTTGTGTTATCCTGTTTATTATTGGATGTTCCGAACGATTTTTCACTATTCTCACCTGCGGGCAGAGTACAGGAAGCGGTCCTTGGGACTCCTTACAGAGAAGGCAGATATCTGACCTCAGAAATCCGGCTTTGGTCTTCCGTTTTACCCTTTTTAAGGTAGTTTGGGACTTGAAATTGGGTTTGTTTACAAAATTGACTTTTTGCAAGAAGGCACAGAAACTCAAATTTGAATTGCGAGACAAAAAAAGCCCCGATTTGGACGGGGCTAAAGAGTTAATATTAAAAGGATTATGTGTTTTTCTGTTAATCGAATATAATCAGAGCAAGGATTGACGAATTATCCTGCCTTATCAACAGTAGGGCTCTTCCTTTTTTCTGAGCTTTTTTAATCTCCGCAGCAAACTCTTTAGTATTATTGATTGGATGCCGATTCACTTCCTTAATCAGCACTCCCGGTACTATACCGGCCTGTTCGGCTTGTGAGCCGGGCACGACTTCTCTAACGACGACTCCACTATCGCCTTCATAGCCCAATTTTTTAGCCAATTCTTCAGTCATGTTTATTACTGAAAATCCCAATTCCTCGATAGTATCTGCCGGTAGGTTTCCTCTGATCTCTGCTTCCGGCGGCCGTTTGCCGAGTTGTACGGTAAATGTTTTTCGTTTTCCATCCCGCAGGACAACAACTTCGACTTTAGTATTCGGACTTAGCATTGCCACGCGATTAAGGAACTGGTTGCTTTTTTCAACGGGCTGACCTTCAAATTCGACAACGACATCGTAGCGTTTCAATCCTGCTTTTTCTGCAGCAGAATCCTCGATAACCTCCTGTATGACTGCACCCTTGGTATCTTTGTCTAAGTCGAGACCAGAAGCCAGTTCAGGAGTTATGTCTCTAAACGAAATGCCGAGGAAGCCTCGTTCAACGACCCCACCCTCACGAAGCTGTTTATAAACGTGTTTTGCCATGTTTACGGGTATCGCAAAGCCAATACCGATATTTCCGGTCGCCCCGTAAATGGCGGTATTCATCCCTACGACCTTCCCTTCGAGATTTATCAGGGGGCCGCCCGAATTGCCGCGATTAATGGCGGCATCGGTCTGAATGAAGTTTTCAATATTTGCCAGGCCGACGCTTCTACCCTTGGCGCTGACGATTCCGGCGGTTACGGTATGGCTGAAGCCCAGCGGATTGC
>CAZHBL010000613.1:0-3408 GCA_964530105.1 uncultured Pirellulales bacterium
GCTGTCGCTTTCATATACTTTACGAAAACATTCAAGTGCCTTTTTAGTTTCCCCGATGTGCTGATAGTATAGACCGAGACAAAATCGAGCATGCAGGTTGTTGGGATCAGATTCCAATACGGTTTCAAATGCCTTTTGTGCCAATTCGAGGTAGCTTTGTGCTCCGGGTTTTTCCTGCATATTAAAGTAGGCCAATCCGAGGTCAAAGCGTGCCGCGGTCCAGTCGGGCGCCGTGGCCAAAACCGATTCGAACGCTTTCGCCGCCTCGAGGTAATTGTACTGTTCGAGAAGGGCGGCACCGCGATTGAAATCAACAAGTGCTTTGGCAATAGAGTCGGATATAGCTGGTTTGGAATCTCTCGAAGCCGAAACCTGATTTGCCTTTTCCGGCTGTCCCGTTCGGATGCCGCAGCTCGCAAATATCAATCCCAAAAGAAGAAAGAATCCGATCTTTCGTAAAGCCTTAATCATCTTGAATATTTCCATAAAAAGACCTCATTTTACAGCACATGCTCTGAAAGTTTTATATTGTTTCCTTTTGAAGATAGAGCCTTCGATACTGTTTGTCAACGATGGTGTTTGACACATCAGGATGGTCAAGGTTTATCGGTGTAGATCAGAGATGATAAGGAATGCCATAGTTTTTGCGCGAGAAAAACGGGCGGCCTCTATTCGTATATGTGCGGATCACACCTGACAGGTCACAGGTTCGAATCCTGTATTGCCCAGTCATTGTTTCTCGAAGGGCGGGACTCAAATATGTATCGTTATAGACAATAGTCCGGAGCCTTTTTTGCTTGTATTTGAGGCTGTGGGGTGTTATTATATATTCCATAGCAAGAGCAGAAGCGGACTACGAGTATTTCATCAGGGATTGATATATCGGCGAGCGAATCGATTGGCCGCTCTGTGAAATTCCGGGTGCGATAAAGGAGATTAAAAATGAACAGATATATTTTATTTGTAGCGCTGATGGCAGGTGTTTTGTTGGTTATGTTTCCGCAATCGTCGAATGGGCAGGATGGCGAAGATGTTACCGATCAGAATGATGTGGATTCAGTCATTATCGCACTGACCCGTCTGGATGTGAATGACACTAACCTCGAATTGTCCTACAAGATTAAGAACAATACTGATCATGATGTTTGGATCTGTGATAGCGTTAACATAGAAAGAAAATTTAACATTGATGTGTATTTGGCCGAAGATGCCAAAACACTTGTAATAATGAAATGTATTGGTATTGTGTCAGAGTTCTGGTCGATAGATCGATATAGAGGTAGTCGGCATGTTCGTCTGCGGCCTGCTCAAGAATATTCTGAATCTCTGTCGGTTGACGTGCCTGTTGGTCCTTCTGTTTTGTATGCAGACAAACGAGCAAACGTTGAATTCGCAAGTCGCTTGGCTATTGAGATCGGTTTTTATAATGAAGATGTACTTAAACTGATTCGGAGAATTATTGAAGTAGCAGAGAGATTCAATTACACGGACGTTGGAGTCCCAGATTTTGAATCAGATTTCATGAGATGTTACTTTAAAGGATTGTTAATTGCGCGGGGTTTTGGGGGATTGTCACACTTCGACGAGGTCTATACAGACGTAAACGAATTATTAATCGGTCCTCTTTACGATTTCTTTGGTGAGCAAGTTTTACGGATTGAAGTAGATGGTGTTCACATTCCTTACGACGCATACGCACCCCCATACCCTCCAGATCCATTTCTTCCGAAAGACAGGACCTGCTTTCCTGCCGAGACGCCTGTGTGGGTAGACGGGATGATGGTGCCAATCTCCAAGGTTGTTGCAGGACAAGCGGTCCGCAGTTCTCTCTGTACAACGCTGGGACCATGGCCGGATCGGGTAGAGGAGGTCCAGGAGCATACCGGTACGTTTGAGTACCGTGATATTATCCTGGAAAGTGGAAATCACATCGGCGTGGTCGACTCTCACTGCTTCATGCTCGCTTCCGGTAAATGGATCGCAGCACAGGACCTGAAAAGCGGCCTTAGTTTGCGAACTCTCCAGGGCACTATCAGAATCAAGAGTGTTACAGTGAGAGCCGCACCATATACCGGCAAGGTCTACAATCTTAAGATCAAGAACTCGGATCAGTACATCGTCGGCAGGGACGCTGTGATCGTGCGTGATTACTGATATGAGTTGAAATTAGAAGAATTAGCGATGAACAGAATGAAGTATTTGATAATAATGCTGATCCCGGACTTTGCTTTTATTAGCACTGCTTCAAAAGCAGGTTAAATGTACGGCAAGAGTTTTGCTCTGAGGGTCGCTTCCAGCTCCGGATCGCGCACGTCGTATATATCAGGTATGTCCAGGCATATTAATTTTTCCGCCGGCTGATGAAATTCGGTCTCCAGGGTTTCCTTCATATAGTCTTCCATAACGAATATAATATCGGCCTTCTCGGCAATCTTTTGCGTCACCCGTCTTACAGCCAGCGGATGGACGCCCGCCGATTCACACCGGATGTCCCTGTTTTTTGCCTGGGCCAACTGGCTGCAAACCCGCTCCGCGGTCCGGCTGCGGTTCTGATTCACCGCGCAGATAAATAAATAATGTATTGTATGTGCCGGCATTCGAGCCTTTCTAAGCTATTTTTATATTTGGTTATAACTTTACACTGTTTTGCGCTTCGGCACAATAGAGACCCGGCGTATTTTACGAACTGCAATAAATAAAAAGGCCTTTCAATTAAGGCGGCTTGTTCCAAATCGATTCTTTCTTGCAAAATCGGGCCGCCAGACTATAATTTCCGGGATTGTAGAATCATACTGCGATTCTTAAATCGGCAAACGGAAATCGAAAGTATCTATGCTTATCCCGTTAACCAGGATACAGAAGCTCATTGGCCAAAGGATGTTGAAGTCCAAGCAGAACAAGCCCTGCTTCTACCTCGAAGCTAAGGCGGATGTAACCGAGCTGATGGCCCTTCGGCCGAAACTCAGGAAATCTTTAGGCGTCAGAATCACCACGAACGCCTTTTACATTCACATTCTGGGCCTTGCGGCGAAAAAATATCCTCTTGTGGTCGGCCGGCTGGAAGGGGATGGGATAACAATCGCCGAGCGTATTAACGTCGGCTTTGCAGTCAATGCTCCACAGGGTCTTGTTGTGCCGGTGGTCAAAGACGCCGCGGATAAGACGTTAGCCCAGATCGCCCGGGAGGAAACCCTGCTTACCGATAAAGCGCGTGATAATAAATTGACGCTCGAAGAGATAGAAGGCGAGACGATCGCCCTTAGTAATCTCGGCGCGTACGACATAGATTCATTTTTGGGAATTATCCCGCCGCCTGCCAGCACGATTCTGTCCGTCGGTAACGTCGTAGCTATGGTTGTCTGCAGAGAGGGCGAAATAACGGTGCGAAAAATGCTAAGCCTGTCTGTT
>CAZHBL010000614.1:0-3397 GCA_964530105.1 uncultured Pirellulales bacterium
GGACACCCATGGTCTGAAAGCTTAATAGTCCAAGCACCATTCCTTCTTGTGCGACTAAGAGGCTGGACGCTACTAATAGGGCCGCGATAATCAGAGCAAAACTAACGCGATTTGAACTCTTATCTAACGTCTTCGTTAAATTCTCAAGGTGTTCGTGGTGAACGCGCACCTGAAACTTGCCTTGCCGAAACTTGGTCAGGATGGCCTCTACGTCTTCAGGCAGTCTTGAAGCCAGGTCACCGGCGCCTTGAACGGCCCTGCGGATATTGCGAAGCGCCTGCCTGGGCTCGAAATCTCGAAGACTGGATCGCTGCGCATAGGGTTTCAGAGCATCAATGAGTCTGAATTCGGGATCTAACGAGGTTGCGAGCGATTCTATCGTCATCATACTCTTGAGCATCAATGTGAACTGCGTGGGCGGATGCACGTGGTTGTTTCGAAACAAATCGAAGGTCTGCATTGCAATCGTGCCGAAGGGAATATCTTTAACGCGAAAGTCATGGTACGTATCGATCGTCTGCTCGATATCGGCTGTCAGCTTATGGATATCGGTCTTGTCCGCGAACATGTCGTCGCGCTCAAGGCAACGAACAACGTGCACGGCGTCGCGATCAACTATCGATAACACAATTTCGTTAAAGAACTTTCGGTTCTGAACGGATAGTCGCGCCACTTGTCCGAAGTCTATAGGGGCCAGCACATTGTCGGGCAGGAGAAAGAAGTTGCCGGGATGGGGATCGGTGTGGAAGAAACCGAACTCGAACATCTGTCTGAGAACAAACTGTGCACCGCGGCGCGCCAGCACCCGGCAATCCAGGCCGCGTTCTGCGATGGCCTGTTTGTTCGAGGGTTTGATGCCGTCTATGTATTCCATTGTAAGGACCCCTGCGGTGCAGTAGTCCTCATAAACCTTCGGGATATGCACGGTCGGGTCGTCGGCAAATAATCTTAAGAAACGCAACTGGTTGCGCCGCTCATTGGCCAAATCACTTTCCTTCGAAACGGCCTCGGTGAATTCGGCAACCATATCCTCCAGCTCAATGTTCTCGTGCTCGAACAAGGTGTTTTTCAGGACTCCTGCAAGGTCCCGAAGAATCTCACACTCGGCGCGGAGCATCTGGACAATGCCGGGCCGGCGTACCTTGACCGCCACATGCGAGCCATCATGAGTTACGGCCCGGTGGATTTGTGCGATGCTGCCGGCGGCAATAGGTTTTTCATCGAAACTGGTGAATATGTTCTCGATTCGGTTGCCAAGTTCCTGCTGGAGTTCCGCCATAATTTTGACTGGAGGCTCCGGCGCCACCTGGTCCTGCAGATGCTCCAGTTCCTTGATGTACTCGGGCGGCAGCAAGTCGGGACGCGTGCTCAAGAGCTGCCCCAGCTTAATGAAAGTCGGACCCAGCTCTTCCAAAGCCAGGCGGATGCGCGCCGGCCGGTCGCCGGTTGTAGCAACAGGTATGGCTTGTGACAGACCCGTTTTTCCCCTGAGTCTGATGGACAGATGCGAGCGAAAGGCCCCTGCCACTTCGCCAAAACCATACTTGGCGAGCACAGCCATGATGTGACGATAGCACCGCAGGCGGTCGAAAGTGCCCCTCAGATGATGCTTAAGGGCTGCCAAGAGCTAAGACTCCTTCTTTACAAGTTTATCAATTTTCTGCTCAAGGCGCTGGACATCTTCACGCGTAGGTAGATTCAGATGCTCCACAGTCTCACGGACCTGCTTGGCAATCAGGTTCTCAAGCTCCGAGCGGTTCTTGTCCGCAGCATCCATCATTGCTTTGACAAATCCGGTTCGATTTTCCTTTTCGATCTTACCTCGGCTGACGTATTCATCGAAGATTTTTTCGGCTCGCTCGCGAGTCATGGAAATAGCTCCAAGACCTGCAAGCATCATTTTGTCCAATGTCTCAAACATAAATTCATCCTTTCAAATTTTCATTAGCGATTGTGTGAAATAGTTTCTCTACAGAACCATTCCTTTTATACTACAGCAAACATCATGTTCCGGCAAGCGAAACCCCGGAATTCTTGCTGAATTAAGGATTTGCGAAGGGCCATATTAGGCAATTCCCCCAATGCAACATATTGGTGGACGGGTAGGCACACACTTGGACAAAGCCCTTGTCGTCGACTACTGGTCAAGGAAGCGGATTTTGTCTGCTTATGACCGAATAAGTACCCTCGATACGGAGGCCGGGACTGATATTTCATTTTACGCTTGCATTATTCCTGCTATTTTGTTACCCTGTTTATATCGGAATAACAGTGTATTCAAGGAGAATAAGTCAGATATCTTTGGAAGGAGATATTGTGAAAATAACCATCATTCTGCTCGTCGTATCGGCGATTCTGATCTTCGTAACCGGCTGCGGTCCGGGCCAGCCGTTTGAGATAGAAGGTATGCATACGCCTCAATCCGAACAACCGGCGCATGTAGTGGCGGCCAGATAAGTTCCATTACTCGAGCAGACATGATACGAGACAGCGGCAGCCGAAGCGCTTGAGCGGTTTCTTTTTCGATTTAAGAATTCAACGCCAAAAAAACGAAATTGCCGACAGCAGGTGTGGACTTATGCTGACCGGCATCGAATTGCAATACAGTCCTGTCAGGTATTTTCCTGTGACAAACAGTACTTTTTCGGGAAATTTCTTCACAAATAGCGCAATAAATCCGGTGGTTGGGCGTCTATATCTATATTGCTGACAATTGCTGACAAAGGAATACTATCTTGTGATGGATACATAAACGAAAATTTTCAGGATTCATATTGTTGCAATATATAGAGAAAAAAGCAAAAAAAGTACAAAACCGTAACAAAACGGTAACATTTAGTCTGCATAATCACACTTATTGGTGGCTACACAGAACTTATACTGACAGTTAATCTTTACAAGAAAGGTTTTAGGGTGAAGAAGTCTCGTTTAATTATTATCGTGATTATCGTCCTCTTAATGGTCGCTGCCGGGATTGGAGCAGTAGTTAGAGCCAAAATTAAGGGTGGCCGTAAGCCCACGATAGTTCGCATCGAAAACGCTAAGCGTGGAGAATTAATAGAATTTGTCAGCGCTCCCGGCGAGATCGAACCAAAAACGAATGTGGAGATAAGTGCAAAGGTATCGGCACGAATTATCGAGCTGCCCTACGAGGAAGGGGATATTGTGACTTGCGGCGATCCAAATGCGAATCCACCGGTCCCGGCCTCGGTGTTGGTGCGTTTGGATGCGAAAGATTTGGAAACCCGGCTGGTTTCGGCAGAGGCCAGCCGTGCCGCTCAGGTCGCCCAGGCAGAAGTCGATAAAGCAAGGATTGCCAGTCAGCGGGCAAGCCTTGCCGGCCTTGACGCCTCGCTACAACAAGCCCAGCGAGATTTGGAACGCCAGAAAGGACTGC
>CAZHBL010000615.1:0-3396 GCA_964530105.1 uncultured Pirellulales bacterium
CAACTTCGTGCCGATGTCGCATTGGCCGGACAGGTCATTGATATTTTCTGAAAGATTCCGGGTCAATTGCAGGTCCAATCGTTTTGGGGGCTTTGCGGCAATGACCTCATCTTTGCGGGGCCATCCGCCGCCACTCCAGCGATAATCGTTCATCTGAGATCTGAGATCAATGAGTGAAATCACTTGAACAAAATGTTGTTCTTTTTCAGTTAAAGGATCAAGTTCTTCTTCTAACCATGGAAAAAGTTTGTATTGTATGGTATTCCAAATACTGAAGAGAGTGCTCATCAATTTGCCTCCTTGATTTTATTGGGCTTTAAGGAGATAATAGAGCACTTTCTTCATTATTTCAAGTATTTAATTGCAATGTTGAAAAAAATTGACTTGTTTTTATAGTTTTGCAATTGGCCTGCCCCCCAAAAACTAATCCAAGTTTTAAGTTAGAATATGGTATGAAAAATTTAAAACTGGACAAAGGAGGTCAGGATGAGTCGAAGACGATTTACACCGGAGCAAATCATCAGGAAGCTACGAGAAGCCGAAGTTGCCTTATCAAAAGGGGAGTCAGTCGGTCAAGCTTGCCGTCAACTTGAGATTTCCGAACAAACTTATTATCGCTGGCGCAAAGAATACGGCGGAATGAAAGTCAGTCAGGCACATCGAATGAAGGAACTTGAGCGGGAGAATGCACAGCTTAAAAATGCTGTGGCTGAACTGACATTGGACAAACAGATTTTAAAGGAAGCTATAGAGGGAAACTACTAAGCCCTGAGCGACGCCGTAAGTGTGTCAATCACCTGCAAATAAGGATAAACATATCTGAGCGGCGTGCTTGCCGGGAGATTGGCCAGCCACGATCGTCGCAGAGATATGAGGCGATTAAGAAAAATGACGAAAAAGCCCTTAGGTCTGACATTGTAAAATTGGCGACACAATATGGACGGTATGGCTATCGTCGGATAACTGCAATGTTGAGACAGACAGGCTGGCAGGTGAACCACAAGCGAGTGGAGCGGATCTGGCGTCAGGAGGGGCTGAAGGTTCCCAAACGGCAGCCCAAACGTGGTCGTCTATGGTTTAATGACGGATCTTGTGTACGGCTGAGGCCGACCCATCGTAATCATGTCTGGTCTTATGATTTTGTGATGGATCGTACGCATAATGGGCGACCGATTAAAGTCATGACGATAATAGATGAACACAGTCGTGAATGTTTGGCTTTAGTTGTTGACAAAAAAATTAAAAGTGATGACGTGTTGGATTGTATAAGTAATTTATTTCTAATTTATGGGATTCCAGAGCATATTCGATCAGATAACGGACCGGAGTTTACAGCGAAGGCAGTCCGTGAATGGTTGAAGCGAATTGGGGTGAAGACTTTAGCTTGCGTTCGACAGTCATAGGTAAACACAAAAGAGAATATTTAACAATAACAAAAAGATAAGGGAATAGTCCAAAATGGTGTAGTGCCTATGAAATTAGGGGGTAAAATCGATTTTTAAAACGCGCTTGAGCGGCTTTATTTTTAGTTTCTTCAGCGTGTTGTGTTGATCAGCGGTCAGTTCGGTATGCTGTAGAATACGCCCATTTTTATTCAAAAATTCGCCAAGATGAACCCGCTGCATCTGGTGCCGAATATGGTTCCAGGTAAGCCCGGTTTCAACTTCTGCGATACGGACTAAAAGCAGCGCCAGCCAGCAAAGCAGCACATGAGATCGGATGCGGTCGTCCTTGGAATGATAAATTGGCCGTAGGTTCAGAGGCCCTTTTAGGGTGCGAAAAGCGCGTTCCACCTCCATCAGTTGCTTATAGCCCCTGGCGATATCTACGGCAGACAGGCTTTCGTCGCTGGTGCTGAGCAGGTATTTACCGTCAAGCTTTTCCTCCTGCTTGACCTTGGCTTTGTCGATTTTAAGTTTGCCGCTTTTCAGCTCTTTGACATAGCGTCCCATGGATCGATGCAGCAAC
The DNA here is from genome assembly GCA_964530105.1 of uncultured Pirellulales bacterium. GTDB lineage: Bacteria > Planctomycetota > Phycisphaerae > Sedimentisphaerales > Anaerobacaceae > JAFGPJ01. Next base: position 1,969 of record CAZHBL010000615.1, read on the forward strand.
AGATTGCACTGGGCCTTGGACTTCTTTTTGCCGCTGAGTGTTTCCAGCTCGCATTCAAGGCGGTTTAAAGTCTGCTCCCGGTTGATTCGATCCAGCCGGGCTTGTTTGGGATTATAGGCGATCACGTATCGCCTTTGGCCGACGGCGACCTCCTTGATGTGCAAATTGTCTTCGATGATTCTGAACCGGCCCGGCTGGGCAAGCGCTTCTTTGCTGAGGTTATTGCCCCTGAGTTTTTCGCCGAAGATGTATTGGCCGCCGGCACGCTGGAGGATGCGACGGTTTTCGTCGCTCGTCATGCCGCGGTCCATAACCCAGACAACCCGGCCGATATGCCAGGCATTAAGATCCTTCTGGACTTGATCCACGCTTTTAGAGTCGTGCTGGTTGCCCGGAAGGACCCAGCACCGGACCGGGATGCCTTCCCGGGTGACAGCCAGGCCGATGGTCACCAGGGGCAGATCGTCTCGCTTGTCTTTGGATTTGCCGTAGGCTTTCAGCTCGGAGGGGCCCGGCTCGTCGGTTTCAAAATAGGTGTTGGTGGTATCGAAAAAGATCAGATCCACGGTCAGGTTCAACAGGTTGGCGGTGGCCCAGAAGACTTCCTTTTGAATCGCATCATCATGCGCCAGCAAAAAGTCCATGGCCCGGTAGAAGTGCTGGACCTGCAGTTCGTCTTCTGATCCCAGATAGACTTCTTCAGCCCATTGCTCAATGGCCAGTTTGGATGACGGTGCCAGGGCCCGGTTGGCGACCATGGCAAACAGTGCCTGTTTAATCGGAGCGGTAAAGGATCTGTCTTGAAGTGCTTTTTGCAGGCACTGGCCGATATTAAGCCGGTCCCATAAGGATCTTAACAGGTAGGCGCCGCCAGCGGCTCGGCTGCGAATGAACTGAAGCACTTCTTGATGATCGGCCTTGGCCTGAATCTGCAACGCGTCTTCAGGGTTGATAAATCGGCATAGGCTGTTGGCCAAACGCCTGACAGCCTCAATATCAAGTTGATCTCGCCGCCCGAAGGAATAAACCACTTCAGCCTGAGCAAAGCCTTTATCCGCGTTCCAGACATTGTGGGCCAGCTGGATATATTCGACGACGGAGCCGTCTTTGTTTTTACGCTTAATCGTCCTTACATACATGCCTATATAAAAAGCATGTATTTATTGCTATGTCAAGAATAAATTTATAATTCGTGTGCCTATGAATTTTGGGTTTCGGATCGGATTGCTACACGTAATTTCAAGCGGTTATAACCTTAAAAAGGGCAAAATGTGCCTATTACTGTCGAACACAAGCTAAGACAAACCGGTCAAAAAGGTTTGTTTCACCCAACTCTTCATTTATCGTATCAATCTGTTTGCCCAGGGTGATCATAAAACAGCACAGAAATTCCGGGGATTCCATTCGGTCTAAAAGGGTTGCCCACCT
>CAZHBL010000616.1:0-3389 GCA_964530105.1 uncultured Pirellulales bacterium
AAACCGCAATCGGAAGCTGGAGAGGCGTACTGGATATCGAGCCGGAAAACAAAAAGGCGGCCAGGAATATAGAAGTGGCCCGGCTGATAATCAAGGACCTCCTCGATCAGCTTAACAAGCAGCAACAGCAGCAGGACCCAAATCGGCCGCAGGACCCGAACCAACAGCAACAGAATCAGCAGCAGCAAAAGTCACAGCAAGATCCGAATCAACCCAAGGACCAACAACAGAAACAGCAGGCCGCCGGGCAGGACCCGAACCAGCCGCAAGACCCTAATCAATCTCAGGACCAGCAGCAGAAACAACAGCAAGCGGAACAGAAGCAGCAGCAGGCCGCCCCCGACACGAGGGCACAGGAAATTCTGGATAAAGAACAGCGACAGCGAAAAGAAAGACAGATTTTGCAGAGAGGCCCCTGGCAAAAAGTCGAAAAAGACTGGTAGCAAGAGCCATAATGTTTATTTATGATTGAGTATTTCGAAAAAACAAAATGGAACGTGCAAAACACATAATTCTGGTTTTTGCCGTAATGGCTGCTCTGGCGGCAAGCGCTTCGGGGCAGGTGCAGGTTTCTGCCCAGGTTGATTCCGGAAAGGATATATACGTCGGCGAGGGTTTTACTTTCTATATCGTTATCCAGGGATCCGATAAGGCCGGTCAGGTCGATTTGAAACCATTACAAGAATATAATCCGCAAAGTACCGGAAACAGAAAGCAAATTTCCACAAATTTCATAAACAATAGAACAACCCAGAGCGTCACGACGATCATGACCTATACCTTAACCGCGAGCCGGGAAGGGCGCCTGCAGCTTCCGTCGTTAACGGTCGAGGTCGAGGGCAAAACATATCGGACAAACCCGGTGACCGTAAATATCATTAAGCCCGGCACTACCGACCAACTGGACCTTGAGGTGATGTTGTCGCAGCAGCAATGCTACGTCGGCCAGCCGGTAATCATGACGGTGAAGTTTTTTATCTCCGCCGATATAGGTGACTTTCAATTCAATATTCCGGCTTTCAGCGGTGATGATTTTTATATTGAAGACCCCGATGTTTCGGACCCACAGGCAAAACTCTATCGCATCAATACCGGAACAACAGTCATGGTCAGCCAGTACAGGACCGTCCATAACAACAAAGACTCAATCCTGCTTTCGTTCAGCAAGGTCCTGATACCGAAGAATTCTGGTAAAATCGCCATAAAGCCGTCTTCGGTTTCCGCCGCTGTTGCCGTCGGGAGAACCCGGTCGCGAGACCCCTTCGACAGCTTCTTCGGCGGACAGACCCAATACAGACGATTCATGGTAAATTCCGAGCCGCACGAACTGGAGGTCTCGCCTTTGCCTGAACAGGACAAGCCGGCACAGTTTTACGGTCTTGTCGGACAGTACACAATCTCGGCTTCAGCGACACCGACCCAGGTCAATGTAGGTGATCCGATTACTCTGACCATCAAAATCGGCGGCGGCAAATACCTCAAACCGGTCCAATGGCCTCAGATCGAAAACATGCCGGCTATGGTAGCCAACTTCAAAATCCCCTCTCAGAAAGCCTCCCCCGCTATTGACAACGGTTTCAAAGTCTTCACACAAACGATACGTGCTAATAACGATCAGGTGACAGAGATACCGCCAATTCCATTGGCCTATTTCGACACCGAACAGGGCAAGTATATAACGGCCCAAACCGAGCCGATCAAGCTCGAAGTGGCGCCGACGAAAATACTGACAAACGCCGACCTGGAAGGTTCCAATTTCGTGCCGGTTAACAGGGAAATCGAGGCCATCAGGAAAGGACTCTCTGCCAATTACGAAGCCCTTGATACGCTGGACGACATGAGTTTCTCGCCGCTGGCGGCGTTGGCAAGTCCCGGCTATGCCGTTCTCTGGGCCGTCCCTCTGCTCGGGCTTGTATCGAGCTTTCTGGTTAAACTCTTCTCACATACAAGCCCTGAGAAAGCGGCAGCAAGAAGACGCCGGCAGGCCTGCGGCAAAGCACTCGGGCAATTAAAGAAATTGGCCTCGACCGACGTAAAACAGCAAAACGAGCAGCTTGTGTCGATTATGAAAAACTATATCGGCGAGAAGTTCGACAAAACGGCCGGCTCCTTGACACCTGATGAGTGTTACGATGCGATTATTGCCGCAACGCAAGATACACAAAGCGCCGACAAATACAAAGCGATCATAGCCGGCTTCGAGGCCGGACGCTACGCACCCATGGAGATAAAAATCGACTCCGATAAGATCAGACAGGTAGGCGAGCTTATTCGCAGTATCGAAAAGAATTGTAGAATATGACTGACCAAAAAAAGAGCAAAAATAAAAAATCAAATATGCGGATCCCTAAGGGAGACTTCCTTATTTTTGCATTTTGCACTTTGATTTTTGCATTTCCATCAACAGTACGCAGCGCCCTGCCTAAGGAGCAAGTATATTCACTTTTTAACCAAGCCAATCAATTCTTCAGAGAAGCGAACACAACAGCCAACGACCCGGACCAGGCCCAAAAGCTCTACGAAAAAGCGATACTGAATTACGAAAAGATAATCAGTGACGGCCGGATAAAAAACTCGAAACTCTATTATAATCTCGGCAACGTCTATATTCTCAAAGACGACCTCGGCAGAGCGATTCTGAATTATCGCCGGGCAGAAAGGCTCGACAAAGCCGACACAAATATTCAAAAGAACCTCGCCTTCGCACGCAGTAGGAGAATTGACAAAGTTGAAGTCAAAACGGAAGAACGTATCCTTGAGACGCTGTTTTTCTGGCACTATGATTATTCCATCAAGACAAAATTCCTGGCCACATGCATCTGTTTCGCGATTATCTGCATAAGCGCCACCGTAATGCTGTGGCGCGGCAAATCCGCTCCCCTGGTCGCCACGGCAGCGATTTGCGGCCTTTTGACGGTGAGCTTTCTTGCATCGGTCATTCTGGAAACCCGCTCTCGAGCTAATACAATCTGTGGTGTTATCACTGATCAGCAGGTTGTTGCCCGCCAGGGCGACGGCCCGAATTATCCGGAGAGCTTCAAGGACCCGCTGCATGCCGGAACTGAGTTTGATCTGCTCGAACGCCGGAGCGGCTGGTTCCACATAATGCTCTCCAACGACAGCGACGGCTGGATCCCCGATAATTCCGCGGACTTAATATGACGTTACCACAAAAACAGCCGATAGATACCCTGTCCGTCGAAGCAAGAAATATTGACTGTTCATCACTCCGATAGCAAACACGATGCGAGCCGCAGCAGGCGTAAAAGACTCTTGTGTTTTTATAATGGCTCGCGTAAACTCTGTGAAAGTCTGATTCGTGTATAGAAAGGATAATGCTATGCCGGCAAACATAACACATATGCTCATAGCCCATAAGGCGCTTCAAA
>CAZHBL010000617.1:0-3380 GCA_964530105.1 uncultured Pirellulales bacterium
TTCTTCGATAGTCCTGGCTTTGACCGTATATTCTATCTGGGAACCGGGCGCCAGAAAACTCTTATACTTTACATTCCTTGCATGTTCAAGCAATATCATGCTGTGAGCGAAATTTTCCGTCTTTCGCACCAGCCACGATGCCGATTCGATCAGTCCTTCCAGCAAAAGCACCCCGGGCAGGACCGGGAACGTCGGAAAGTGGTCAGCCAGATATTCCTCAGACAAAGAAACATTCTTGACCGCCTTTATTTGCTTGCCGGCTTCCAGCGAAACAACCTTGTCAATTAGTATAAATCTCATAAATCAATATTTAGTCGTCAGTCATTAGTATTTAGCCGGCGGTTTCACCGACGGTTTTCACCAATTACGATAAAAATCCACAATACGATACACAAGATGTAATTGTTTTTCCAGCGTTTTTTCGCTTTCTCTGCACTTTCAGCTTAAATCAGTGAAAGTATATAGCAACGGTATCTGGATTTTATACCGGTTTTTTGATATAATAACTAAATGGGCAGGTTAATGTAATGCCGTTATATTATCGGCCTTGAGAGCACAAAAAAAAGTTACAGGGAGCGGTGAGTGTTTATCAGGTTTTTGATATCAATACTGGTTCTGCTGGCGAGTTTGACAAGCGTCGGATGGGCCGAGCCTTTAAAAATCATTATAGTGACCGATAACGCCGAATCGGAAAGAGGCTACACCGAATTCCTCCAGGAAATCTACAGGGGAAATGTCGAAGTTAATATTGACGCCGATAGATACAACGAAGACCTCAGCGACAAAAAAAAACTCGAGCTCGAAGCCGCCGACCTGGTCATTATTTCACGGGATATCTCCAGCAAAGATTATAATGCCGACGCCAATTTCTGGAATGGATTGGGCGTACCCATCCTCAATCATAATATCAAACTGGTCCGAAGCGATGATCATAAATTCTGGGACTGGCTGGCGGGCAGCGATATTAGCACCAGTGCGTTTACAAATCTGGCCGTCGCCTATGCCGACGATGAGATATTCGCAGGCGTCGATACTTCTTCCGGATACGTGGAGATATTCACTTCCGGCAAAGAAATCGACCAATCGAACCAGGGATCCGCAGGCAACGGCACTGTCGTAGCAACTCTCAACGGCACCGTTGTAATCGCCCGCTGGCTTGGCAATGAGACGCCGTATTATGATGATTCTTATTACGCGCCCGGGGCTGCCCGCATATTCTTCGCTCTGCCAAAAAATACATACGAGTTCTTCGATGATGCTGCCGACCAGGCAAAGTTGATGCTGGAAAACGCCGTGCTTTCGCTGCTGCCTATAGACCGGCCGGCCAGCGATATCGATTACGACGGCGATGTCGACTTCTACGATTACGCTATTTTCGCAAGCTGCTGGAAGATTCCCGGACTCACCCCGGAATCTCCCTGCATTCAGGCCGATCTTACAGGCGATACGGACATAGATACGGACGATTTGGTGTTATTTACCGATTCATGGCTCAAGGGCGTCGATACAACGGTCCCCGAGCCGAATATTATGAGCTGGCAAGTCGAGCCGGTAACTACCTCGACATCCTCGATATATATGGAAGCCACCACCGCCATCGATACTCAATACGGCATCGAGTATTACTTCCAATGCACATCGGGTAACGGGCCGGACAGCGGCTGGCAGTACGGCAACATTTTCGAACCGAACGGCCTGGCAATGGGAACGGAATACACCTACCGGATTAAAGCCCGCGATACTTCAGGCAATCTCAATGAGACCGGCTGGTCAATCCCGGCAACAACCAGAACGTTCAAAATATTCTATGAAATTGCCGATGCCTCGGCAGCGGTGGCCCTCGCACCAGACCTTTTTGTCGTAGCCGACGACGAGACCAATACGCTCAGAGTATATAATGTGACTAATCCGGGCTCCGCTGCGATTGCCGATGCAAAAATCGGAGACTATTTGAATATCGATCCTTGCCATCCTGAGATAGACATCGAAGGGGCAACCTGGTTTAACGGCAGAATCTTCTGGATAACATCGCACGGCAGAAACAGGGACGGCAAATACTGGTACAGCCGCAATCAGTTCTTTGCAACGTCCGTCACTTTGGAAGGCAATAAGCTGAACGTCACCGTAGACGGCAATTATACGAATCTGATAGATGACTTAATCGCATACGATTCTCTTTACAATTTGGGTATTGCCGATGCAATCGGAGTAGTTGACGGCCACATCGACACAAACAATATTCCCGACCTTGCTCCGAAAGATAAGGGATTGAACATCGAAGGACTTTGCGCCACCGCCAACGGCAACTCCATGCTCATAGGCTTTAGAAATCCAAGGCCGAAGCCAGAAGATAAAAAGCTGGGACTTATCATCCGGCTCAACAATCCTGAAGCTGTGGTACTATACGGCGAGGTTCCCGACTTTTCTCCGCCCCTGGCAGTGGACCTCGACGGCTTCGGCATCCGCAGTATGGAATACTCGCACACACTGGGCCAATACCTAATCATGGCCGGCTCGCAGAAAGGCGGATCAGAACAACCGCTGCAAACACTCTATAAATACGATATGGCGTCGGGACTGCTGACCAAAATGGCTGATTTTCCATTTATCACACCCGAAGCGATGTTCCAATTCCCGGGCAGTAACGATATTCACCTGCTCAGCGACGATGGAACACTATTAGTAGATACCCCCGACGGCCCCATCCAGAATAAATACCTGCCCAAAGAGCAAAGGACCTTCCGCGCCCACCAGATAACGCCATAACGTATTTTTGGCTTTTTTCAAATTAACCGCTGATTTCGCAAAGAGCGATGAGGAGTAATATATTGATTGTATTTCTTTTTACTCTGCGAGCCCGGCGTTCTCCGCGGTAAAACTTGAATTGGGTTTTTTTTCAAATCTATTCATAGCCACAGAGGCACAGAGCCCACAGAGAAAAAATATTGTCATCCCAGCGGAGGCAGGGGCAATAACTGCGGATTTCGCTGATTTACCCCGTGAGATAACGGTTTTACCTATCTCACAGGGTGAACGCGGGAAAAAATAATCAATAGTAAACTTATGGCTCAGCCATCGTAAATAGTCAATGGCAAGGTCTCCGTGAGACGGCGTTATTTACCGCGGAGAACACTGAGGACGCAGAGCAGGATTCATTAATTATTCTTAACCGCAGATTTACCCCGTTAGATAACGGCTTTGCCCCATAAGGGACAAGCTATCTCACGGGGTTAACGCTGATTTACCCCATGAGATAACGTCTTCAACTATCTCACGGGGTGAACGTAGATTATTTGAATTCTGTATTCTGTTTTTTTGTTGCTTTTTTCGAGACTGTAGTAGCAATACAGAGTTTTTTGATGTATCTTGTGTCTATGTGC
>CAZHBL010000618.1:0-3379 GCA_964530105.1 uncultured Pirellulales bacterium
CAGCCTTGTTTCCGAGCTTGACCCGGACGATGCCGCTGATATCCTTTCCGAGCTGTCCGAAGAAGAACGAGCGGAACTGCTCGAAAGCATATCGCCGAGCGAATCAGCGGAGATTAAGGAGTTGATGAGATACTCCGAAGACTCGGCCGGCGGGATTATGGACCCTGTTTTAATCAGTGTTTCCGAGAATGCCACCGTCGCCGAAGCCGTCAGTAAAATCCGCGCTGCGGAGATCGATGAGGATTTCTACTCCGTTTACGTTGTGAACAAAGCCGGCCGATTTCTCGGCGATGTTCGTCTGCGGTTTCTGCTGACTCGTCCCGAAAAAACGAGAATCGGCGATCTTATAGACCCCGACACTATTTATGTCAATGTCAACACCGACCAGGAAGAAGTCAGAAACATATTCAGCAAAAACGATCTTATAGTTGTGCCCGTTCTCAATAAGAGCCACAGACTCGTCGGTCGAATCACTGCCGACCGTGTCATCGAAGTCGCCGAGGAAGAAGCCGCAGAAGACTTTTACACGATGGCAGGCACCGATCCCGAGGAACTGGACAACGTATCGGTATTCCATGCGGCCCGTGTGAGATTGACCTGGCTTCTGCCCTGCCTGATAGGCACGGCTGTCACGGCCACAGTGATGATTTTCTTCAAGACTCATCACCTGGAGGTCTTCGTAGCCGTAGCGGCATTTGCGCCGATGATCCAGGCCATTAGCGGCAACGCAGGGCTTCAAACATCCGCTATCGTCGTATCGGGATTGGCAACAGGCCACCTGGCAGCGTTAAGATTCAGTCAGGTCTTTACGCGAGAAGTGCGAATTGCGCTTCTTGTGGCATTGAGCTGTGGAATTCTGGGCGGCATCGCCTGTGCTATTTTGATTTGCTCCAGGGCGCCGGAAAATGCGGTCTCGCTGGGGCGGCTTATTTTTGCATTCGGCACAGCGATGTTCTCGGCTATCATGGTTGCGACAACACTTGGTTTGTTTCTGCCGTTTTTGTTCCGCCGAGTCGGCATAGACCCGGCAATAAGTTCCGGTCCTCTGGTTACAACCGCAAATGACTCGATAAGCGTGGCTATCTATATGTCCCTGACTCTGCTGCTGTCTTCATGATTGCAGACGGGAAATAGTGTTGTGAGCTTTGACTTGTCCCGGGATTTCACGTGAGAGTGTCCTGTCAGCGTGATCGTCTCGTGCCGATCCCTCGCCTCGTATCGATTCTCAACCTTGGCCTGCTCTCATTCGAGATTTCCCGGATTCTCGTTCTTTTTGTTGCCCGTTTTTGCGGCACAGACCCGCCTGGAATCTTCTGTCCCAACAGTTGCAAGGCGCTTCTGCTAACCTGCCTCGTGGAACTGTCACGATGTTTGAGCCCCTCGTTGAGCACTTCAAGAGCCATCTTCTTCATTCTGCCGCCCATTTTTCTCAGCCCGTAAGCGGCTGCGTTTTTAGTGGTTATATGGTCGCTGCCGGTCAAAGCTTCTTTTAAGATTTCCAGACCATCTTCCTGCATCCAGGATAAGTTGAAAGCGGCTCTGCGTCTATTCGATGCATCAGACGAACGCAACTGCTCTTTCAGCTTCGCAAGAAGCCTTATTGCCGCTTCATCCTTTTCTCTACCCGTCAATATCCGTTTTTCTGACTCCATAAATACACCTTTTTCTATATCGGCAAGCAGGTATGAATCGCTAAAGTCGATTTGTTATTGGCACCGATTTGGAGGTTTATCAAAGGCTGAGAGGTTAAAACCGGTAAAATTTACCTTGTTATTTTAGTGAAAAATAAGTATTGTTGAAGCATCAAGCTTGACAACATGGGCAAAATCTTATAATATAGGTATGTAAGGTTTGTCTTTACAAATCTCATGGTATGATTAATGCTCTTCTGTTTAACGACCTATAATCAGGCTGGTCGCGACTTGTTGAGTTGTTTTGTAGATTTTGGAGTCAATTGTAATTATGGACGAAGGCAAAGAACATCCTATTGATACTCAATTGCCTCTTGGTCATGAGCCTAAGCTAAACAAATTTTTCAGAGCTGCCATCAAAACCCGTGCGAGTGATCTACACCTGAAAGTGGGACAGGCACCGAAGCTGCGTCTCTTTGGGGAATTGAAGAAAACGACCGGCGATGCAATCACCCGCGAGAAGATGGAAGAATTGATATTCGAGCTGCTCACTCCGGCCCAGAAGGAATCTTTCCTGGAGCACGGGACACTTGACTTCGCCCATGAAGTTGACGGCGAGCATCGCTTCCGAACGAATGTGTTTCGCCAGCGAGGTCTAATCAGCCTGGCGGCACGGCGTGTCAACACATTCATCCCGCCGTTCGAAGAGCTGCACCTGCCGCTGGCACTGGAAACGATATGCAAAAGCAGACAGGGACTGGTTCTTGTCGTGGGCCCGACCGGTTGCGGCAAGACTACAACAATAGCATCGATGATAGACTATATAAACCGCACTCGCTCCTGTCACATAATTACCATCGAGGACCCAATCGAGTATCTATTTAAGGACCAAAAAGCGATAGTCTCGCAAAGGGAAATCGGGCTCGACACCGATAATTTCGAGGATGCCCTGACATATCTTATGCGACAAGACCCTGATGTTGTCTTCGTTGGCGAGATGCGTGACGCCAAAACCGTCACTGCGGGAATGAGAGCCGCGGAAACCGGGCACCTTGTCTTCGGAACGTTGCACTCGGCAAATGCGTCTCAGGCTGTTCACCGTCTTTTGGACCTGTTCGCCCAAAACGAGCGTGACCTTATAAGGCAGACCTTAAGCCTGGCAATTAGAGCAATTATCAGCCAGGTATTGTTGCCGTGCATCGTGGAAGGTACTGACAGAATACCCGCCGTGGAAATTCTAATTACAAACGCTGCCGCCAGGAGGCTAATTGCCGAGGGTCGCGAGGGCGATTTGCCCAACGTGATACGAAGCTCGCAGAACGAAGGTATGCAGGATATTACATATAATCTTGTTGAATTGGTGGAAAAAGGATTCGTCGATCCGAAGGAAGCATTAAAATATGCACCAAATACAGATGAATTTAAAATGGCACTAAAGGGAATCAGAACCACTGCCAGCGGCATTTTGTGAGATTTTACGGAGCATCTTATGCTGGATTTATTATCGGCCTCCATCGAGTATGGCGGTTATGTTTCCATAATCAAACTCATTGGTTATTTGATTATATTTTTTGCCTGGCTGCCACTCGTTGGCTGGGTGCACTACGACTCTAAAACAGTAGAAACAAATGATGTTTTCTGGACGGGTATCATTCTGGGAGCAGGAGCGGCCGGGGCAATAATCTGGTTGCTTGTACCGATCTTTATCGTTGGGATGCTGTTCTATCTGATTGCTGTCGGAGCGATAT
>CAZHBL010000619.1:0-3378 GCA_964530105.1 uncultured Pirellulales bacterium
GGTAACACAGACTTACGCCAAGCACCGTTTACAGCACGGTTATAGGCCTGGATAATCGCTGTAGGATCAGTTCCAACAATCTGATTAGTGCCGAGTTCGGTGGTGATTGGGCGCTCGGTATTTTCGCGCAGTGTCAGGCATGGTACCTGTAAAATAGTTGTTTCTTCCTGTATTCCTCCTGAATCAGTCAGTACCACTTTTGCGTTTGACATTAATTTAAGAAAGTCAAGGTACCCCAGAGGATCAGTAAGACGAAAACCGGGCATTTCTTCGAGACGTTTAGCGAGCGAGCAGGAAACCAGGTTCTTTCTGGTCCGAGGATGGACGGGGAAAATTACAGGCATATCATTCTGTATGATTGTAAGGGCATCAAGAATCCTGCCGAAAATAACCGGGTCATCGACGTTTGATGGACGGTGCAAAGTAAGGACTGCATAATCATCTCCATTAAGATTTAAGAGATTTAAGATGTTCGAATTCTTAGCTTTTTCCTTATTTCTTAATAGATTATCAATCATTACATGGCCGACTAAGTGGACTTTTTGGGGTGAGATTCCCTCTTTAAGAAGATTATCCACGCCACTTTGCTCTGTGCAGAAAAGAAGATCGCTTATAGAATCCGTCAATAACCGATTTATTTCTTCCGGCATGGTTCTGTCGCCGCTTCGCAGTCCTGCCTCGACATGTACAAGTTTGGCGCCTAATTTAACCGCGACAAGGCCACATGCAATAGTGCTGTTCACGTCACCTACGACCACAACCACATCTGGTTTATAGTTGATGAGAACCGGCTCAAACCTCTTCATAATCTCAGCCGTCTGTACTGCGTGGCTGCCGGAACCCACCTCCAGATTGACATCTGGCTCCGGAATACCGAGTTCGCTGAAGAACAGCTTGCTCATTATTTCATCATAGTGCTGCCCCGTATGGACAAGGATAGCTTGAATGTTCTCGTACCGGGGGTACTCAGCCATCAATGGGGCTATTTTCATGAAATTTGGCCGGGCACCAACTACATTAAGTATCTTCATAAAAATATCCTTTAGAGAAAATTTGATCTGGTCAAATCAGTTCTTCGACCAATTTATGATTGATCGATTATGCTGTTTACGCTCACGAGCAGGTCAGTTCCCAATCATAACGATTCGTTCACTAAACTATGTTGGTCTTTCTTCTGAGGAAATGTTTTGAATGGTCTGTACAACGGATCACCTATCAGGAGCATTTGCCACGAATTGACTGGCTTTGTGCGATAGTACGCCTCAACAAGGCAGTTGCCTTCGTACAGTTTCGGGAAGAATGCTCTTGGTTCCGGAAATGCATGAAGATAAGGTTCGGCCACCGGCCCTAATGTTGCGGTTATTCCATCCATTAGCATTGAAGGGCACCATTGACTACTGTTCGGATCGCGAAGACTCACAGCTTCGAAGCTGGCAATGTGATATCCTATCGCACCATCGACAAAATCGAAGGCATCGACATATTTCTTGACACTGTACCAGCCACAGTAGAGGGCTGTTTGAGGGCAAGTACCGGGTTGAAAAAGTTGTGCTGCTCGCTCTTCAATAACGGGGATTTCCGTCTCGGATTTTGTAAAGGCTGCCAGGTTGCGTAAAGACTGGTCATAATGGCTGTACATATCCCTGCCTGCAATACCCCGAGAATCAATGTAAGCGATACCTTTCAGCCCCTTTTTTTCTGCGGTTATCGCTTTATCGATGAGGCCTTTGATTATATCATAATCCGGCCCGTCGAGACGACTTACCATTAGTGTTACAGAATCGTGGCTTCTTACTTCATCCTTTAGCATATTCGGCTGCCAACGATACAAATCGTACGAATCGAATAAAACCAGCGACAATTCGCTATCCACTGAGGCATTTGTTTCTTTGCCGTTGATACGATCAATTGTAAGTTGTAACTGGGCCAGTCGGCTATTGGCATGTTTGTGCTCTGCCGAGTCCGTCAAACCAGCCTGATTCAATCTCTCCAGAACCTTTTCTTCTTGCTCAGCCAGCCTGTCCAATTCTTTTAGATTACCTTCCTGATCCTCTAAGACACCTCGTCCTCCCACCTTTATGGGCACGCCATAAATTGTAAGCAGGCATTTAATTTCTCCCACGAGTCTCTCGGTAAAGAATTTCCTGCGAATCGGCTCAACAAGCTGCTTATCGTAATTGTCCCTACTGATCGTGTCTTTAAGGTCCTTACCTAAGGGCAATGCGAGAATATTTTTCTCAGGAACGCCGCGTTGTGCGCAGTAGTATTGAGCAAGTTGCATGGATTCTGCTATATCCTTATTTGCTATGACGAGAATCTCATTAGGCTCCAGCGCAAAGAGTCTTCCGCAGCACAGTAGAGTAAGTAAGATCACTGCAAAGATTCTTACTCCACTTTGTGATTCTTGATTTCGATTTTCCATATATTCATAAGACTGTTGAGAAGAGCTAAGAAAACATCTTTTTTTCAATTGCTCCACAATACGCGTTGTGAGTTTCGTAAGAATTCAGGTCTGAATTTTTAATTTCCGAAATCTCAGAGTCGGACTGATTGTACTTCAGCGTGATTAGTTAGCCGGATTCGCTGCGTATGTTCGGAATGTTATCCACTTCACTGGAGAATTCTTGTGATCTCCATTCGTTCGTCCGTCGTGAATATATTGATTTTTTGGTCAATCTCTAGCGCCTTTTCCAGGTGCTGTTTCGCCTGGGCGGGGTCATTGAGTTTTGCACAAATACGGCCAAGTTTCAGGAGAGCCTTTGCTTGCCGGGGGGGATCAGGAGGATAATCGCTTGTTAAATCTACAAGCCTTTGAAAATCCCTTTTTGCATCGGCAAGCCGGTCCGGCAGCTGTGACAGAATCGTACCTCTGGTGTCAAGTAGATGCAATTCATCCGGCGCAATCCTTAAACCTTTATTCGCAAGTTCCAGCGCGGCTTTGTAGTTTTTATCGTGTTCCTGGAGAATCCAGGCAAGGTCGTTGAGAATTTGTATATCATTTGGATACTGGATGAGTAGTTCCTGGTAGACATTGATTGCACGTTCGGCATTGCCTGTCTGGTAGAGGGTGAGAGCCAGACTCAGTCGCGTATCTTTCGAGGGTGGTGATAGTGTAACCGCATGCTCGTAAAGCTTCAAAGCCTCTTTCTTGAGTGTCATCGAATCCAGTTCTCTTAAGACCGATGCGGCTTTCAGAACTGTTGTTAAATTCTGCTCTTTGACCGAAATGTATGCAGAACTAATCCCTTCGAGTTCATCATATCGTTCTTGAGCTACGAGCCATATACATCGTGCATGAACGACAGTTTGACTGTTCGGATATTTCTGCTCTGCCTGGTCAATCCAGGATTTTGCCTGGTCAAAGTCGCCGCTGAGACG
>CAZHBL010000620.1:0-3377 GCA_964530105.1 uncultured Pirellulales bacterium
GGAACTGTAACCTTTAAACCCGGCACGCTTGAATCGGGCAAAACATATTACTGGCGAGTTGATGAGTTCCACGGATTCGAGACAGTAACGGGTGAGGTCTGGAGCTTTACGACTCCAGGTGCTGTTGGGAGTCCTAATCCATATAATGGTGCCGAGAATGTAAATCAGACAAAAATTCTTACTTGGATTGCGAACGATAACGCGGGCTCACACCAGGTCTATTTCGGCACAGATATAGATGCTGTGCGAAACGCAACAAGTGCTTCGCCGGAGTATAAAAGCTCTAAAAACCTTGGCGATGAGAAATATGACCCCGGAATACTTGAGCAGGACGCGGCATACTACTGGCGTATCGATGAGGTAAATAACCTTAATCCGAACAGCCCGTGGAAAGGTGGCGTCTGGACATTCACGACTGCCGATTATCTTGTTGTGGACGACTGGGAGTCCTATAATGACATCGATCCGCCTAATCCGAACAGCAATACGATATTTGCATATTGGATGGACGGTTATTATACTCCCACAATAAACGGCGCTCTCATCGGCAATGATCCCCTTCCTCCGTATGCCGAGCGGACTGTTGTTCATGGTGGCAGGCAGTCGATGCCGTATGTCTTTGATATTACCGGCAAGTACGCTGAGGCGAGTTTGACTCTGGAATCTCCGCGTGACTGGACCGCTTCGGACGTCAAGACGCTGACCATTTGGTTCCACGGCAATCTGGTTAACGATGCCGCGCCGATTTATGTTGCTATAGCAAATATGACAGGCACACCAGCAGTTGTGACGCATGACGATCCCAGCGCAACCCAGATACACGCCTGGACGCAGTGGGATATCCCACTGCAGGAGTTTGCAGACAAGGGCATTGACCTTACGAATGTCGATACGATTACTATCGGTATTGGTGATAAAGCCAATCCGCCGGGTGGTACAGGTAAAATGTACTTCGACGACATTGGCCTGCATCCTCTACCGCCGGAGCCGGAGCCGGAACCAGCACCGTAAGCTGTGATTTAACCGGCTGTTAAATTTTATTTCTGGCCAAAGCTGACATGCTTCAGTGAGGGGCTTATACTGATCGATACGGTATAGGCCCCTTTTATTTGATTCTGCGTGGAATTCGCTTAAGGACAATTCTGCGGAAAATTCCAGGTCGGCCGTGCCTATTTCATTAAAATCATCGATAATCCCCCTTTCGGTGCTTTTAAGGGCATTTTGGCCTATAGTTGGCCGGCTTGCTAAAAAAATTCTGAAAAAAGTGTTACGCTTCGTATCATTACCGGCACTTAATTACGGTTTGAATGGTCCTATAAATAACAATGAAATGATTAAACACAGAATCAGGATTAGCAAACTTCGAAAATATGAAAGAAACTCACATCCCTCTCCTTGAAGCTGAGTTTGCCGGCCGCGCTCCCTGCGAGGCCGGCAAACTTAGCAAAAAGCTGGTTTTGAACACTTGAGTGCATAGATATTCAAATCTCAAATCTGCCGTCTGCCCCGGAGTTGTGTTCTTAATAGCCATGGATGCGCCACAAAATTTTCCGGAAAATACGCTCAAAACCAAAATTTCAACACAGGAAAAAAACGTTACAAGTAACATGTAAGATGGCACTTCTATATAGCCGATAGACGAAAAAGGGCTATTTCTTAATGTTTCTTAATGGTTCTGCAGTTAATAAAAAGTGATGTTTGTGGGACCGGAATAAAAAAAATGGGTTTTCGTATTTTGGAGGATCAAATTATGGAACGGCTTAGATCAAAATTAGTATTGGTTTGCGGATTCGTATTACTGCTCGGCGCAGTAAACATCGCTTCGGGTGTCGGCGTTAAGCCAATGTTGCTCCACCCGCCAAATGACAATTGCTCCAACGCAAAGGCGGTCGGTAACGTAACAAATCTGGCATTCGACACAACGAATGCAACAATCGATGGCCCCGGGCACTATATCAGGAGTCCTAACATATGGTACTGCTATACAGCCACTTGCAACGGTTGTGCCACTGTGAGTCTGCGCGGCAGCAACTTCGACACCAAGGTCGCTGCCTATGAAGGCTGCAATTGCTATCCGGCCCTGGAAGACCTGATTAAAAGCAACGACGATTTTATTGGTCAGCAATCACAAATCACTTTCCCCGTCAAGGCCGGCAGCCAGTACCTGATCGAGGTTGGTGGATTTAATCCCTCAGTAAAGGGCCAGGGTATGATCAGTATCAGTTGTGATGCGCAGTCCAGTCAGCCGGCGAACGACGACTGCAGTAACGCAAAGCAGATAGGCAACGTAACAGAGTTGCCATTTACTACCATCTGTGCGACATTTGACGGCCCGGGCCACTTCTTTACAAGCCCGAACCTATGGTATCTCTATATAGCCGGCGGTACGGGTGACGTCACTGTCAGCCTCCTTGGCAGTGAATATGACACGGCGCTCGTTGTTTATGACGGCGGCGATTGTTACCCGGAATCTGGTGATTTAATCGAGCGAAATGACGACTTTGGCGGTTTTCTTCAGTCTCAAATCACTTTTCAGGCGACCGCCGGCAGAAGCTACCTGTTCGAGGTTCTGGGCTACAATTCCGACGAAGTCGGCGAGGGAGTAATAACCGTCAGCTCCACGGCCCAGCCCCCGTCGAGCAATAACGACAATTGTCAGAATGCAAAACCGGTCTCCGAGGTAACTGACCTGCTGTTCGACACAACAAGTGCAACTCCGGACGGCCCGCACCTCTGCATGAGCGGTCCGAATATCTGGTTCTGCTATACGGCTTCATGCACAGGTAAGGCAACCATCGATTTAGCCGGCAGCAGCTACGATACAATGCTCGCCGTCTATGATGGGTGCGAATGCTATCCGACATTGAATGACTTGATTGAGTGCAATGATGACTTCGGCAACACTTATCAGTCGAAAATTGTTTTTGATGCGGTTGCCGGCAATCAGTACCTGATTGAGGTCGGCGGCTATGCCCTCGATGCCGGTCAGGGTCTGCTGAACGTTAGTTGTGAGGGAGTCCAGCCACCTCCGTCGTCCAAGGATGACTGCCAAAATGCAAAACCCGTCGGCGATGTAAAAAATCAGGCGTTCAGCACAGCTAACGCTACGTTCGACGGGCAGGGTCTCTGCATGACCAGTCCTAATATCTGGTACTGCTATACTGCTACGTGCACGGGTGATGTCACCGTCAGCCTGGCCGGCAGCAGCTACGATACGATGCTCGCCGTCTATGACGGATGCGGATGTTACCCCACATTTGCGGCGAACTTGATCGAATGCAACGATGATGCCGGCAATAGTTATCAGTCTGCGGTAACCTTTGCCGCGACTGCCGGCAACCAGTATCTGATCGAGATTGGCGGCTACGCCAATGAGA
>CAZHBL010000621.1:0-3376 GCA_964530105.1 uncultured Pirellulales bacterium
GATTTGATAGCAGGAAAAACAGACATGCTGACCAAAAGCCCACCCGACAGGTGAACCTATGAAACACTTCGTATTGATTAGTATAATCGCACTGACAGCAATGCTCCGGCCCGGGCATTGCGCCGCCCAGACGCAACTGGATAAAGCCATGGCGCGCGTTAACGATTTGCGTCTGGCGTCCTATGTCACCTCGCGGGAAGTCGAGCAGCTCGCGACAGACCCGGCCGTTCGCACTAAGGCCCTGCAAACCATCAGTCGCATGGGAATCACAAAGCTCTATATTGAAGTCTATCGCAGCGGCCACGTGGTCTCGCCGGAACATTTAATCTTCGCCCGCGACTGGCTTCAAAGATATGAAATCGAGATCGTCGGCGGCATAGCGACCGTACCCGGCGGAGATTTCGGCGTCCGTCAGAAAGGGCCGCTCGGCTGGTTCAACTGGCAGAACGAAAAGACACAGCGAGACCTCGAAAAAATCATCCGCATGGCCGCGGGAATCTTC
This sequence comes from uncultured Pirellulales bacterium, assembly GCA_964530105.1. GTDB lineage: Bacteria > Planctomycetota > Phycisphaerae > Sedimentisphaerales > Anaerobacaceae > JAFGPJ01. The sequence goes on from CAZHBL010000621.1 coordinate 503, forward strand.
GATACCTTTATTATAGATGACTTTCTCTGCACGGGTGACGTCAGCGACGAATCCAAAGCGGCAAAAGGCGAGCGTTCATGGGGACAGTACCGCCGGGAGCTGCTTTCCGAACTGGCACAATCCGTTTTCATCGGGCCGGCAAAAGAAGTCAATCCCGATATAACCATGATTGTCAAATACCCCCAGTGGTATGACCGGTTTCATCTGTTCGGCTACGATACGAAAACGCTGCCGGAGCTGTTCGATATGGTCTGGGTAGGCACCGAGACACGCGGCAGAAATACCCAGCGGTTCGGCTTCGTCCAGCCTTACGAAGGATTCGTAAACTATCGCTGGCTTGCGGACATCGCCGGCAACAAAATCGGCGGGGCATGGTTCGATCACGGTGACTGCGCAGAACACGACTTTATCGACCAGGCTTACATGAGCGTTCTCGCTGGCGCGGCCGAATTGACCTTCTTCAACTTCAGCAACGTCATGGCAGGCCACCCCGACCATGAGAAAATCATCGCCCAATTCGACCGGCTTGCGAACCTGGCGGCTTTTGTTCGCGAGCATCCCGTTACCGGCGTGCCCGCCTATAAGCCGCCGAACAGCGATCCGGCCGGCGACATGTACATCATGGACTTCCTTGGTATGCTCGGCATTCCCCTGGTCCCTGTACATAAGTTCCCCGAGGACGCTCCGGTAATTTTTCTACCAGCCCAGGCTGCTGCCGATTCCGACCTGCTGAACCATATTAATAAGGCCCGCTCAAAAGGCGCTCACATTATCTTAACAACAAATCTGCTCATCACATCCCCTGACAAAAACGAACTGGCTCGCATGGTTGGAATCGGGCCGGATATACAATCAAAGCCAACGCGTGCCGGACTAATGCAAGAGCATGGGAAAGCAAATGTCACCATCGATTTGGAATCTCTTATCGAAGGAAAAGATGTGCCGGGAAATATCATATGCACGTCCGGCGACAAACAGCTTTCACTTCTCACTGTGAGCGAAACTTCTCACGGTCGAATCGCCCTGCTCAATACGCACACCTACAGCCAGTCTGACTTCGACGCCGTAGGAGAGGTCCTGCTATGTCCCAGGCCGCTGGGTTTGCTCGGAATCAATGGCCCGGCATTATCAGCCCTTCGGAAGGCATTCGGCGGCACAGCTTTCGAAGGTCCAACCTGCGTGACGTATCATCCATTCGGCTCTGGCAATTGTGTAATCCAGAACTTCAACGACGAGGCGGTTAATGTCACCATCAATATTGAAAAGGACAAATCCAACAAATTCGTTGAGGCTTTTTCAAAAAAGCATATCGGTATTTATTCGACTGGATCCGGGAACCGGATGGCTTTGAACATACCTATCCCCGCAAGGGGCCGTGTTTGGATTCGACGTGTTGACTGACAATTGTTTATGAAAAATTTATACGAGGCCAGGAACTTATGAAGTACCATTCAAGAATTCGGGATTTCCCGTGGGTGATTGTCTGCTGCCTATACTGTTTTTTCGCAATATCCGCTACGGACGCAGCCGGCAAAGAGCAAGGCGTTCGCTGCACGGTCGAGGTCGAGGATGTTGTCACCAGATATACGCCGGCGAATAACGGCGCGGGACCCTTGTGGTGCTACGGCTCGACAGTGATTGCACGGCAAGACGGCGACGTTTTTCTTTCGGTCATTGAGACCGGCGAGAATGTTCCGCTGCTCTGTAATACACGCTGGCAGTTGTGGCATCGTTCAGCGGATGGCTGGAAGCTTGCACAGGCTGAAAAGGAATATCGGCAGCGCGAGCCATGCCCATTGGCGGTATTTCAAGGAGGGCCTGTTTTTCTTTCTGTTAATCCTTCAACCGAACCTGCCGGCACGAAATACGGGCCTTGCAACCCGCTCGTGCTCGAATTCGATCCGGCTAATCCGGCAGCTCCCGCGAAAACACACACGCCGGCCTGGGCCGATGGGTTCTATTTCACTGACCATTCCTACAGGGGCTTTGCAGCAGATGGAGTCAACGGCGAGCTTTTGCTTTTGAACATTAACGCCAGGACCAGCGAGCAATTCGTTTCCTACCGCCACAGCAACGGCAAATGGCATGAAAAAGGAACTATCACATTTCCAGTAAGGTCCTGCTATCCCCAGGTCGCCCTGCGGGACGGCTCGGCCCATGTGATGGCGATCGGCGACATTGTCGAACCAGTTGAAGAATGGAAGAAGCTCAAATACGAAAAACTAAAACGCGACTGGGACTATGTCTTCCGGCGGTTGTTTTACACGTACACCGACAATATTCGCTCAACCGGTTTCAGTGTCCCTATCGAAATCGATACTGTTGAAAAAACTTGCGGACACATTAGCAATCTCGATCTGTACATCGACGAAACGGGCGCCGCTCACCTGCTCTATATAAAGCAGCCGCATCAATACGATTTCATTCGCGATAAATATTTCCCAGGTGCGGTAATGACGTCCCACATGGAGCATGTTGTAGTTAAAGACGGCAAAGTTCTCTCACGCCGGACGCTGGCCGAAAAGCCCGGCGGACCGGACGGGTTCGAGCCCTCGTTCGGCCGCTTCCATATCGGCAGCGCGGGGGAACTTTATGTAATCGCTGCCGGCACGAGCATCGAAAATGGGCAGCGCATATACGGCAACTTTCTCGGTCGAATACCCGCAGGCAAAGACAAGCCAAAGTTCGAGCATATCGAGCTGAAGCATCCGTTTGGCAATTTCTTTACCAACACTCCCCGAGGCGGATCAAAACCATCCGACATTATCGACATCTTTGGGATTGCCAACGACAACCCGAATCTTCGCTATGCTCGAATTCAGATCGAACCTCACAAGGATTGAACATGACACGGGCAAAAACAATTCTATTGCT
>CAZHBL010000622.1:0-3355 GCA_964530105.1 uncultured Pirellulales bacterium
GGTACGTTATCAATGCCGGCATAACGGACTTCCGACCATTCGGTCATGTTACCAAATCTATCCCTCGCTCTTACTCTATAGCCATATGCGACATCAGCAGTAATTCCCCAGTCTGTATATGTCGGGTCATCCTGCCAGCCGCTGTCGTGATCGTCACCATCAATGCGATCGAAATAGTACTCGACATCCCTGCTCCAGGCATCGAAGGCGGTCTCGGCAGCCATACTAATTGATGACAATGTAGTCAAAACAGGCTCTATATCCCATTCACTCGGATTCGGAATCGGAGCGTTAATATCTGTGACATCGTTACAGTTCATTAAGAATTCTACGTCATCAAAACTCACATGCCCGTCTGTTGTAATGTCCGCTCCATTGCGCCAATCATCTCCTTCGGAACTTGGCAGATCAAGCGGCTTTTCAGGCTCTCTAAGCCAATATTCTTCAGCGAGTTTTACAAAATTATCGAAGCCGATAAGTTGTGCAAATTTATCAAAGTCAAGCTCGTTAATAACGCCATCAAAGATGAAGTCAGCAAATCTGCATTTGTCTTCTGTATTATAGTGATAGCCCATATCAACCTTGCCTTTATCGCGAACATGGTCGGTGCGTGTTGTGTATCCGAGCAAACCAACATAACTTGCATACGTACTACCTCTATCGACACAGGGACTGGTTATCAAATCGCCGGCGGCTGTCTGCCTGAGATAGTAGTCACCATCCGGTCCGCTTACAAAGAGTGGGTTGTCGTTAATGATTCTTGGGCCCCAGGTGATGGCCGGACAGCTCCTATCGAGCCACACATTATTTAATGAGGCTTTGATGTCGCTGTAAGAGACCGTAAGAGTTGCACATCTCGGGTCAAGCTCGAAGCCGCCCCCGACTGCGAGTTCCTGTCCTTTCAAGCCATAATTGTTCCAAAGGATGCTGTCAGTAATAGTGACGTTGCTCTCATAACCGCAGTACAGTGCACCTCCGAAACCGGTATTGCCGGTCTCTCCTTCGGTACCTGAGGCCGCATTTCCAACGAATGTACAATTTGCAATTGCAGGCATTGCATACCAGTTTGCAGAAATACCACCACCATCCCGGCCGGCGACGTTATTAATAATGAGGCAGTTACGAATCTCAGATCGGATTTCGTTTTCACCTCGCAAGTATATGCCGCCTCCGGATGAATCGGCTCGGTTGCCACTGATTTCGCAATCATGGATGATCGCATCTGCTGACAAGACACACAAACCAGCACCAATACTAAGAACCTCGTCGTCGTTCGGGTCATTGACATCTACGGCGGCCTGGTTATTGGCGACGATAGAGCTTTTTATATCGATTAAACCTCCAATGCCTAAGAATCCACCACCGCGAAGCGCCGTATTGGATGCAATGTTGCAATCGGCGATTGTTGTATCGACGTCATTGACATATATTCCTCCACCGGAATCAGCCTGGTTGTCGACGAAGTTACAATCGGCAAAGTAGATCGTTGCGCTGCGTTCGGCAGATACACCCCCGCCGTACCCGATATAGGGGCTGAGACGATGATTCGGATTTGCCGGATCTTCGGTTTCGGAAGCGATGTTGTCCTCGAATGTACAGCCATCGAAAACCACCGTCGAGTTGGCTGCACAATAGACGCCTCCACCATAACTTGGTATTTCATATGGTTCTATAGGTTCCTGAAGTCTGCCGAAGGGACCCCGTACGCCACCTTGCCCACTCATGCCGCCATAGGTCCGGTTGCTCCTGATTTCACAGTTGTCAAATATTACGCTGGTTCCAATGTCACAATATACGCCTCCTCCATATGCGGAATACCATCGGTAGTCATCGATATATGAAGTCAGTTCGGCTTGACCATAAAGAGGCCCATAAATTAACGCAAAATCCCATTCCCAGACCTCCCACAAATGACCTTCTACCAGTTCAGAGGTTATACCATTAGGAGCATAATTATATACCGGATTTAATGTACTGCCTTCTCTGCTATAGTTACCTCCATAGTTCGCAAGACCGCCGGGTGAGGTATAACTGCCACCGTTGCCGCCTGAGCCGGCCCGGGCTATATTACCCTCGATGGTACAATTAACCAGCTTAGGATTAGTATATGCGCCGCAATATATACCGGCTCCGCGTGCCCAACCACCCCAGCCGCCTCGGCCGGCGTTGTTGTCAGCATCTGCACCGACACCGTTTCCACCATCGCCTGCGTTTAAGAAATTGTTTCTGATTATACAGTTCATAATAACAGGGCTGGCTCCCGGTTCAATGTAGATTCCGGCACCTTCAGCCGGTGCACCATCTTCGCCATTGGGATGACCTTGACCCCGGTTTCCATCAAGGCCATCTCCCCAGTTCCCTCCGAAATCCTCAATGGTAAAGCCGTTCAGAACTGTGTTTGCATCTGTGGTGAATCTAAATACAACACCAATGTAGTTCCAACCTGTAACTCCTCTGTTACCCCTAATAATTGTTGCCGCCACGGTATTGGGATCATGGGGATCTTTCGATGTGATATACACAGACTTGTCGATTAACAGGGCGTATGATGAATATCCGCCGTAATAAACACCTGTATCAACCACAATCCTGTCCCCATCGTTGGCGGCAGTGACTGCATCCTGGATTGTTTGGTAATCACCGGGTACGTTAATTATAGCCGGTTGCCAGAACACAACTTCAACAAAGGCGTCGGCGCCAAGTATAGTTACAGTATTGTTCGTGGTTTTGGTCGAATCATTGTCAGTACCAGACCATTTTGATACTTGCCAGCCAGCATTAGGAATGGCAGTTAGTTTTACCGTCATCCCGGTGTAGTAAGTGCTTCTGGAAGGTTCAACATTAATAGTACCACCTTGTTCGTTTACCACTCTGACCGTCAAAGTGTACTTTGGCGGGCCAGGGTCTCGATAATGGTAACCTATGTCAACTTGATTCGAATCTCCCGCACCATCGGTACGCGTAGTTAAATCAGATAATCCAACTTCAATGGCCAAAGCGCTGCCGGCGTCAACAGCCGGGCCGTTCTCAGTCTGGCCTGTTGTGGTTTGGCTGAGATAATAATTGCCTAATGGCCCAGCGACAAACAGCGGATTGCCTTTAATATTAGTATCATCAAGCTCAGGGCCGGATGTAATGGTTATCGGTTTTGAATTAGGATCGTAAAATACGTAATCACCATCTAAGTTTCTGTCGAATAAACAGGATTTTACAGTTGTATTTTTAAAGTCTACAGATCCATCGGAATTTTTATAGTCTTTATCTCCATCGGCTATCGCTCCTTTAGTGCAGCTCTCGAATATAGAGTCGGTAATCGTTGCATCCGAACTCCAATCGCTGAATACTGCTCCGCCCA
>CAZHBL010000623.1:0-3354 GCA_964530105.1 uncultured Pirellulales bacterium
CTTAAACGTCGGCTGTACTAGCCTGGCTAGTATGTCGACATACTCGAGAAGTGTTTCTTTCTCTGGAAGGGCGAGAAGCACTTCTCTTTTTTTAAATTATTTGCCAACCACACCACCTCCTTCGAGATTAGATTTGTAATTCTAATTCACCATGCTATGCCTTTGTTCTGGTAAAATCTGTGCTAGAACGGATAACCAGTTTAGGCGCAACCAATATCTGCTTACTGGCCTTTGTATTTCCCTCTAACCTATTGATCATTATCTTCGCTGCATCATATCCCATCGACGAGGCGGGGAAAAGCAATGCTGTAAGTGCAGGTGATGTTAATTCGGCCCCTTTCTCGTCCGCTAAACCTACGACCGAAATATCATCCGGAATACTCAATCCCAAGGAATTAATCGCTGAATAAATTCCTGCAACAGCCGTGTCAAAAACACTGACGACAGCTGTTATTTCTGGATGTTCTTTCAATAAGTTCAAAGTGGCGTTCTTTACGTTCTCTAATCCGTTATCCGCCTCACAATAAAGGTTGGGAATTTCATACTGAGCACATACTTTTTTATAGCCTTCCAAAGCCCAGATGTTTGGGCTATAGTGATTTTGTTCCCGGTTAGGAATAACTGAAACAAATCCGATGTTTTGATGGCCCAAATCTACCAAATAATATACAGCAACGGCCACAGCAGATTCAAAATCAAAGTCGACGAAATCAACCCCATCGATATTCTCGCAGCGCCCTATCATCACAAAAGGCATGTTTTGCTGACGAAGTAATTTCACACGCCAATCATCCACTCGAATTTCCATCAGGACCATACCGTCACACTGGCTTGTACGGTAAAAATCTAATAGGCTATCTTCTTCAAGAGACTGAGTTACTAAGTGCAAGGAATAATTGTGCTCTTCACAAGCTGTCGTTGCCCCTGTTATGAAATCAAGAGAAACTTGATTGGATACAGCTAACTTATAGGGGTAATGCAAAGAAATCACTCTTGTTTTGCCTGATGTTATCTGCTGCCACTGCATGCTGCGTGCATAGCCAAGTTCGTCAATTACAGCCTCTACCTTCTGACGTGTCTCTTCCGAAACATCAGGTTTGTTATTTAAAATCCGGGAGACTGTTGCAATTGATACATTTGCCAGTCTGGCAACATCTCTAATGGTTACTTTTTTTTCCATGGATATATTTTCTATGTTTTGAATCGCGGGATTGTAACTATTACCGTAACTAGTTACAGTCTCTCATAAAATGTTAATGTTGTCAATATGCATGAGCGGTGGTTTCGCTTCACTTGAGTGTGCTGATCGAAAATGTACATCCATTCTGATAACTGTTATTGAGTCCATTTAAAGCGGCACGATCTCTTGTAGAGGGAAAAACGAAATCCGTGTGTGATTATTCCATACTACAGGGCGAGGTTGCGCTGGAATTCAGTAAGGATATAGTTTATCCCCCTACAGAGTGAAAACCTACACAAATTGTTGGTTTTCATTTATTTCTGGCCAAGCTACGGAGTATTTGGATGTTATTTCACAGATTTCTGGCCGGTTACCTCACAGAAATCTGGCCAAACCTGCAGATATTTCACTCGTAACTGGCCGAAAAAAAACTCGAATAATGTTGTCTTGATTATATTCCACAAGCTCTGGCACACAACAGTTTATATTCTGTAGAAATATTCGTAGATGAATGTCCGCCCTACCTTCTTGTACGATCTATTCGTATTTCAATGCCAGAACGGGGACCAGCGTGGCCGCGCGCAATGCGGGATACAATCCGGATAATATGCCGATCAGTGTGGCGAACAAGATGGTAAAAACCGGCAGCCATAACGGAATGAACACGGTGATCGTGGAAGGTAGATAGCCCAATTGCTGTGCTTGTCCGGCGAGATACACCATGCCGATGATATTCAAAACCTGTCCCGCGCTCCAACCCAGCAAACACCCTGCCACCTTCCTGGACGAAAACCCCAACATCCTGCCCGACGGTATACATCTCGCCCTCCACGACTCCTACCTTAGGTTTGGCGCAATTGCTTTCGGTAAGCCATCCCGATATCACGAAAGCCCTTAATTACATGGAGAACGAGAACTATGCGCAAGCAATATTGGTGTGGGATAAATTAATCGACGCAATACCTGATTATGCGGAGGCGTATTATCAAAGGGGAATTTGTTATTACACGTTGTTGGAGAATCAACGCTTTCTTGAGGAATATCGGGGAAATGCCGAGCAATCCTACGCCGATTTTACAACCGCCATCGAACTCAGCCCAACGATAGGGGATTATTACTCCAAGCGAGTCGATACACTTGATGCATTGACTGGAGTGTATGAATTCCGGGTTGACAAGCAACCTTTATATGACCAAATATTGGAAGATATTCTTCAGGCGTATAGCTTGGGCAACAGCTATACATGGGGGACTCGCTCCGTTGGAATCGCTCTGCTCAACGCCGGTTATTGCGAGAAGTCATTAGATTACTTTCTACGCCTCGAAGCGGAAAAAGAAGCGAACGATCGAGCAACAACCCCGAGTGGTTCGATTCCGAGGTTCATCGCACAGGCGTACTCCTGCTTGGGACAAAACAGTAAAGCAGTGTCCTACAACGAAGTGGCAATCGAAAACACCATCGCAAACGGCGATTCGCCGCGTGACGCACTAGCAGACAGGGTGCGCATCTTACACGCGCTGGGCCGTTATACGGAGGCGTTTGAAATCATCAACACCTGGATCGAAGAAGACCCATACTATCGGGGTTGGCGCTATTATCTGCGTGCCCTGCTTTATTACGAACTCGACCAACCGGATTTGGCATACGAAGATCTCAATTTCGGGTTTGGTAACACTTGGGGGCAATTTGGCGTCAGGGCGTACGTCCTGGGGCTCTTGGCGCTGGATGAGGATGACGAAGAAACGGGTCTTTATTGGCTGAAGTTGGCTGAGGCATCTCTGTCGGAAATAACGGAAACGTATTTACTGGAAAAGACTCATGCAGAGATCAAGCGGTTGGGAGGTACATATCTATACCCAACGCCTACGTCGCAACCTGAGGCAATGAGCACACCAATCCCAGTTATCGCCGACTACCTCTATTTCACCCCGACGCCACCGGGGCAAATCCCCCTACCGATCGTGCAGGTTAATTATCTGGGATCCGGAATGGTGTTTTTACGCCCGGGCGAACCGCAAGTATTGATGTTCCGCCCTCACGGTTATCACACAGTTCATGAGGTCGTATCCCTTTCCTTGATAATCACCGCTGATGAATCGGAAGAACATATCCCCATTATGGCCTCTTTTCTACCACTAGATAACAGCAATATGTGGAAAACGATCGAGTTAACT
>CAZHBL010000624.1:0-3352 GCA_964530105.1 uncultured Pirellulales bacterium
TATTCCCACTGGTTCAGCCACTGCCGGCCCGGATTGTACGGCAGTTTCGGCGCCGGGCCGCACCACATATCATAATCAAAGCCCTCCGGAACCGGCTGGTCTGGGACCTTATTACGCATTGGATGCTGCATCATATTGAATACGCGGACGACGTAAATGTCACCCAATTTGCCCGACTGGATATATTCTTTGGCTTTGCTGCTGTAAGCCGCGCTGCGGGACTGCATTCCGACCTGGACGACCCTTTTGTACTTTCGTGCCGCCTCGATCATTTTTCTGCCCTCAAAGATGTTATGTGCCATAGGTTTTTCCACATAAACATCCTTGCCGGCCTGGCAGGCCATAATCGTACCAAGTCCATGCCAGTGGTCGGGCGTGGCGTTGATTAGGGCATCAACACTCTTGTCATCGAGGATTTCTCGAAAATCCTGGATCATCTTCGGCCTGGTTTCCTGTGTCTCCTCGACCACCTCACGGGCGCGTGCGAAACGCCTCGTGTTGGGATCGCAAAGATAGGCGATCTCGACATCCGGACGCTGAGCAAAGCTCTCAGCCAGGAATGTCCCCCTGCCGCCCAGGCCCATCACACCTATGATAACCTTTTCACCGGCTGCTCGTGCTTTGGGTTGTGATAATAATGTTAAGCCCGCTGCGGCGCCTACTGTACCTTTCATAAATTCTCGACGATTTAACGATTTCATTTTCTACTCCTAATCAAAAAATAATCACAGCAAAAGCTTGTGACAAAACCAGGTATTCTTTATCTATAGCGTCCATCCTTCACGATATTTGTAATGAAGATAATCGTTCGCCTCCGGCACGTTCGTAATCTTCATATTTTCACTATCCCAGTTAAGTTTTTGACCCGTACGGATGGCGATATTGCCGAGAAGGACTATCTCGGTTAGAGGTCCCCCGATTTCGAAATTGCAACCCGCAGGCTTGCCGCCTTTGCACGCCTCGATCCATTCTTCGTAGTGCCCGACCGACCGGGGCAATGTCTTGGGGGGACGTTTGTATTCTTTCATTTTCGTTTCAGGGATAAGCCTTGGGCTTTCGCCTGTGAAGCCGCACAACATGGAAGCTTGTTCTCCGACGAATATCAGTCCTTCCGCGCCCAGTTTCCGACTGTCCTCTAATCCTTCGGGCCGGCGGGGTTTCAACCCTCCATCGTACCAGGTCAATTTAACGGCGGGCATCCCTTCGCGTGCTGGAAAATCATAGTGGACCATCGACGCCGACGGGGCCGTCTCCGGGAAGAGTTTCGTTGAGCTTGCGTGGATGCTGGTTGGATGCCCAAGTTTCAGTGCTTTGGAAATGTGGGCCAAAGTATGACAACCCATATCGCCCAGTGCTCCGGTTCCGAAGTCCCACCAACCTCGCCATTTGAACGGCACATAAGCCGGATGATAAGGCCGGTATGGGGCCGGCCCCAGCCACATATCCCAGTCCAGACCTTCAGGAACCGGCGGCGTACCTTTAGGTCGTTCGATTCCCTGGGGCCATATCGGCCTGTTCGACCAAACGTGAACCTCCCGTACAGGGCCGATAGCGCCGTCCCATATCCATTCGCACAATATCCGATCGGCTTCCGAGGCATCCGACTGAACACTCATTTGTGTGCTGACTTTGGCTTCACGGGCGGCCTTAACAAGCATTCGTGCTTCGAAGATAGTCTTGGTCAGCGGTTTTGCGCAGTACACGTGCTTTCCCATTTTCATTGCCGTACTCGCTACGACTGTGTGCACGTGATCCGGCGTGCCAATGACTACGGCGTCGATGCTCTTGTCAGTTTCGAGCATTTTGCGAAAATCGCGATAGATTTTCGCCTTGGGATATAGTTTGTAAGTATTGGCTGCGTATTTCTCGTCCACGTCACAAAGTGCGACGATGTTTTCACTGCTTACACTTTGAATATAGGCTCTGCCCACGCCGCCAACGCCCACGCCGGCTATATTGAGCTTATTACTCGGTGCAACGTTGCCGTTACGTCCCAGCACGGCACTGGGTACGATAGTCAAGGCCGCGGCAGCAGCCATAAAATCCCGGCGGGAGATGCCGTGTTTTTGATTATGACCGATTTTCGATTTGCTTTTCACTATAAGGCTCCTTGTTCTATTTATTCCAACTAATCGTAGCCCTTCCATTCAGTCCGGCCGAAACTGATATTATTCGCATAGATGCGATTATGCAAGAATTTCCCACAAGCCGATGCACAAAAATTCGAAAATTATGCTGGCATTGTCAAATAGGCACGTATAATATGATGCTCAGGAGATTGAATAAGTTAACAAGCTGGCAATAGCCGGCAGGTTTAAGCCGATGTGTTGTAAAGTGTTTCGAACAAGCAAGTACAAAGCAAACCATAAACTTCTCATGCAATAATGAAGGGAGCATAAAATGAATAGCAATAATTTAACCAGGCGAAAGTTCCTGGCCGCGACGACCGGCACAATCGCCTCTGTTGCGGCGAGCCGGGTCCCTGTATTTGCAAATGCCGGCAAAGAAGCAGGCAAGCTTGCCATTCACGGCGGCAAGCCCGTTCGAGCAAAGGCTTGGCCCGCCTGGCCACAGTGGGACAAGTCCGCCGAGGAACCCGTGCTTGCAATTCTGCGCAGCGGCAATTGGTACAGGGGCCAGGGCAATACAGTGACTCAGTTTGAAAAAGCGTACGCAGAATTGCTGGGCGCCAAGCGATGCGTTTGCACCGTCAACGGCACCAACGCCCTGCTGACCGCGCTGCATGTGCTTGATATCGGCGTCGGCGATGAGGTGATTGTCTCGCCCTATACGTTCATCGCTACGTACAACGTCGTCATCGGTTCGTCTGCCCTGCCGGTTTTTGCCGACACCGATCCCGAGACATTCCAGATTAATCCGGACAAGATCGAAGAGCGAATCACCGAGAGAACCAAAGCGATTCTGCCCGTGCACATTCTCGGCTTGCCGGCGAACATGGACAGGATCATGGCCATCGCCAAAAAGCACAACCTCGTTGTTATCGAAGATGCATGTCAGGCGTGGATGGCCGAGTGGAGAGGCAGGAAGATCGGCACTATCGGCAACCTCGGATGCTTTAGCTTCCAGAACTCCAAACATCTGCCCATCGGCGAAGGCGGCGCCGTGATTGGAAACGATGATGAACTCATGGACAGAGTTATGTCATTCCACAACTGCGGCAGACCCTACGGAAGTGTCAAGAGGACCAGCGGCTACCCCATCATCGGCACCAACCGCAGGATGACCGAATACCAGGCCGCCATAGGACTTTCGCAGATCAAGCGTCTGGAAAAGGATACGCAAAGGCGCAACGAGAACGCCGAGTACCTGACTTCGAGAATCAAGGACATCC
>CAZHBL010000625.1:0-3345 GCA_964530105.1 uncultured Pirellulales bacterium
ATGCCGTACGGGCGCGAGCTGCCGAGGATATGCTGATGCACGAAACGATGGTGGCTCAGAGCCTGATGGCAATCATAGCGGAACATGCCGAGAAAAATAATGCTAAACCCGTTTCGGCAAAAATCAGTTGTGGAATGCTCAATCCTGTCAGTGACGAGATACTTCGTTTTGCCTTCGAGGCGATTGCCAAAAATACGCCGTGCGAAGGTGTGAAACTTCAGGTAGAACACAAGCCTATCCGGGCGCGATGTAAGAATTGCGACGCAAACTTCGAGGTCGAGTTGTCACTTCCGGAGTGTCCGAAGTGCGGCGGTGACGATTTTGAATTGCTGCCGGATGCGCCTTTGATATTGGAAGAAATAGAATTTCAGACGGAGTCACGTAATGAAAAAAATTGATATCGGAAAAAAAATTCTGGGTGAAAATGAAAAATATGCTCTCGAAAATTTACTTTTTTTTACTAAGAAAAAAAAACTTTGCCTGAATATTATTTCGTCTCCAGGCTCCGGTAAGACTACAATTTTGGCAAGAACGATAAACGAGTTGAAAGGCAAAATTAAAATCGGCGTGATTGAGGGCGATATTCAAACCGACATCGATGCCGAGAGAATTAGAGCAACTGGAGCGCCCGTCGTCCAGATAAACACCGAAGGTGCATGTCATTTGTCGGCGGCCCAGATAAGCGGCGCCTTGAAGCAATTGCCCGTCGAGGATTTGGATTTGATTTTGATCGAAAACGTAGGCAATCTCGTTTGCCCATCGGCTTTCGAGCTGGGTGAGAACGGTAAAATAGTTGTGCTTTCGGTTCCGGAGGGTGACGACAAGCCGGCCAAGTACCCCGCCATTTTTGCCAAGTCAAAGGTGCTGTTAATAAATAAAATTGATCTGCTCAATGGTGGGCAGGTTGATTTCGATATCGAACGAGCCAAAGCCGATGCCCGCAGGTTGAATAAAGCGATTGAGATTTTTCCGATCTCGGCCAGGAGAGGAGACGGCATAACTAACTGGTGCGACTGGCTCGTTAAATCGGTCGAGAAATGTGCTGAATAGCAACATAATATGCTATCCGTCGCCTGCCGTATCTTTCGATTGGTAGAGGCCGCTTTTGCGAATATAGTCGGCGACGGCAGGATGCAGCATTTTGGTATAATCGCCGTTTACGGCTATTATATTGCGTATTTCCGTGCTGCTTATATCCACGAGAGGCGTCTGGATAATGTTTCGCTGAAGTTTTTCGATGCGCTCGCGGCCCCAGATTTCCTCGAATTTTGCGAAGTCCGGAGGCTCGCAGCCGGCTCTGTACATCGTCGTCAAATTGCAGGCATCGATCAGCTCGGTAATCTTGTACCAATAAGCCAAATCATCGACACCGTCGGCGCCGATGAGCCAGTGGATCGAAGTTTCGCTGCCGTAGTCGGCCTGGAACTTCCGGATCGTTGCAAGTGTGTAGCTCGGCGCCGGTCTTTTCAATTCGTAGTCACTGACCTGGAAAATCTTCTCACCGGCGATTGCAAGAGAGATCATTTTCAATCGATGATTATCATTCGCCCTCGGCAAGAAACCTTTCAGCGGGGAGCGCTTTGCAGGAACGAAAACGATTTGCTCTGCGCCGATATGCTCGGCCGCATCGGCAGCGACATTCGTATGACCGAGATGAATCGGATCAAACGTGCCGCCGAACAAAGCTATTTTTCTTCTTGCCATAAATTATTAACAACCGAACTGTTTACTACTGTCAGAAAATATTATAGAGAAAATTACAAAACCTCAATCAATAAAAAGTATCAATAAAAGATAAAACTTTTAAAGTGTAATTTTGCTTACGGCCTAAAGAGTGTACAGTAGAAATTTTATGACGTCATGTAAAACATTGCCGGCAAAAAATTTAGTCAAGTATTCTTAAACTTATGGACGATAAAAAATATGTAAAAAAATTTTATTTTTTTGTGTTATTTTTTGTTAAAGTTTCTTAATGTTGACCAGTATTGTGATGTTAGCCAAAACATAAAAGGATTTAAGTCAGCCAAAAGGAGGTGACAAATAATGGCTAAGAAGAAAGCAAAGAAAAAAGCGAAGAAGAAAGTAGCAAAGAAAAAAGCAACAAAGAAGAAAGCAACGAAGAAGAAAGCTAAGAAGAAAAAATAGCGTAGCAATTTAATCACAAGCCCGTTTGTCCTTTTGGATGTTGGCGGGCTGTCGGCGAAAACCGATTACGTGGAAAATGGAAGGTCCTATCAATTAAGTGGAGCCTTCCATTTTTTTATATCGAATTGTGCCCCATCCCTTCGCACCTGGCCCAACCGCCCTGTTGCAATCGACGCTGCAATCGTTATACTATTTGTCCATAACAATACAGACGTATGTGCTTAATAAGGATGATTCAAGAAGTGAGTTACAATATGGATTATTTCAATTACAAGAACGGTGCGTTATTTGCCGAAGATGTGAGCGTTGAAAAGGTCGCCGAACAGGTTGGCACGCCGGTTTACATCTACAGCAAAGCGACTTTCAAGGACCATCTGCTGAAAATTCAGCAATCTTACAGCCAGCTGGATACGACGGTTTGCTATTCCGTTAAGGCCTGCGGCAATATCAATATCCTCAAGTTTATGGCCGAGGCGGGCAGCGGTTTCGATATTGTAAGCGGCGGCGAATTATACCGTGTATTGCAGGCCGGCGGCGATCCATCACAAACGGTCTTTGCCGGCGTCGGCAAAACCGATACCGAGATGATCGAGGCATTAGACGCCGGTATCGGCTATTTCAACATCGAATCGGAAGCGGAGCTGGAAAACCTGATCCGGCTGGCCGAGCAACAAGGCAAGCGGCCAAAAGTCGCTTTGCGTGTAAATCCCGATGTCGATTATAAAACACACGCTTTTCTGACCACGGGCAAGAAAGAAACAAAATTCGGCGTCGATATCGAAAGGGCCGTGAAAGTTTTTGCTGATTACGGCCACAATCCGGCAGTGAATCTTTGCGCGTTGCACGTGCATCTGGGCACCGGCGGCAAGAAAATCGACCCGTACGTTGAGGCCGTGGGAAAAATTCTGCCGCTCATCGACAGGCTTCGAAGTCAGGGTCATACTATTGAAGCTCTCGATTTGGGCGGTGGCTACGGCGCCGACTATGAATCCGGCACAGTGCCTTCGGCGGCCGAATATGCGGCGGGAATCGTCCCGCTGTTGAAGGACAAAAACATCAAGCTCATTCTTGAGCCGGGCAAGAGCATCTGCGCCAACGCGGGGATAATGCTCACCCGCGTTCTTTATATCAAACGCGGGGGCAGTAAAAAATTCGTCATTGTCGATGCGGGAATGAACGATTTGATCCGCCCATCGTTGT
>CAZHBL010000626.1:0-3337 GCA_964530105.1 uncultured Pirellulales bacterium
GGACGCCGTGGCCAATGCCACGACAGCCTCACCCGAGTACAAGGGGTCAAAGACCGTCGGCGAGGAAAGCTACGATCCCGGCAAGCTTACATTGAATACAACTTACTACTGGCGCATCGATGAGGTCAATGACAGTCCCGATAGTCCGTGGACAGGCAACGTCTGGAGCTTTACTACGGGCAATTTCTTTGCCATCGATGACTTCGAGGACTACGATGCCGGCAAGAACCAGATATGGTACGCATGGCACGATGGACTCGGCTATGGTACACCGGGCACTGAAGATTACTTCGCCGGCAACGGAACCGGCGCTGCAGTGGGCGATGAAAACACCCCTTCTTATACTGAGGAAACCATCGTCCACGGCGGCGGCAAATCTATGCCGGTTGAATACGACAACAACAAGCAGGGTTACTCGAAGTATTCGCAAGTGGAGTACACGCTGACAGACCAGCGAGACTGGACAGAAGAAGGCGTTGTCGAATTGTCGCTGTGGTTCAGAGGTTACTCGGCTTCCGTCGGCAGCTTCGCTGAGGGCCCGACCGGTACCTTCACGATGACCGGCTCCGGCGCAGATATCTGGGATATCGGGCCCGGAGCAGGCGAGTATCATGATGAGTTCCACTTTGCCTATAAGATGTTAACCGGTCCGGGCTCGGTCGTAGCGAAGGTCGAGAGCGTGCAGAATACAAACGACTGGGCCAAGGCCGGTGTGATGATTCGTGAGACGCTCGACGGCGGCTCGAAACATGCTCTTGCAGCCGTTACACCTGCCTATGGAGTCGCCTTCCAGGGACGCACACAGCCGGGTGGCGGCAGTTTCAATACGAACCAGGCCGATTTAACAGCACCGTATTGGGTGAAATTAGTGCGTGATGTAGCAGGGAACTTTTCGGCTTATCACTCAGCGAACGGCTCGAGTTGGCAGTTGATACAGGAAGGCCAGGCAACGCCCATCCCGATGACCTCGAATGTCTATATAGGTTTGGCGCTGACCAGCCATGATACTGCTCTGACATGCCAGGCCGTATTCTCCAATGTCACTATGACCGGTACAGTCAGTGGGCAGTGGGCGAACCAGGACATCGGCATAACCAGCAACGATGCCGAGCCGCTATATGTGGCCGTGTCAAACTCTGCCGGACAACCGGCCGTGCTGGTCCACGATGATCCAGCCGCGGCGAACATCGACACCTGGACAGAGTGGGTTATTCCGCTGCAGGCATTCGCCGATCAGGACATTGACCTGACTAACGTTGACAGGATCGCGATTGGCCTGGGTACTAAGGACAACATGACGATCCCAGGCGGTTCAGGTAAGATGTATTTCGACGATATCTGCCTGTATCAGCCGAGAGAGGCTGCTGAATAGTAAAATCTGCTTTAGCGGAAATAACAGCAGGATTTGATTGATTTCGGGGCCTATGCCAATAAGTTCGGCATAGGCTCTTTTCTGTAGTTCCGATAGAAACCAACTGTAGTTCCGCCTGTGTGAGACGAACCGGCAGTCTTAGGTTACTCTTTAAGCAGCTCGCCGGTCTCTTTGTTCCAGCGTATTGTTCTAACGTTGATGCGATGGTGCGGGGCGTGGCAATCGGTGCAGTATCTTTGATTGCCGCCCTCATCCGCCGAATCAAAAACCGTTTTGGCGCCTGCGAGCAGGGTCTCGTGGCTTGCCACGTGGCGTATCTCATGCCTCGGATGACACATCATACATGTCGGATTAATTTTCGCCTTGGGGTACATAATCTCGGGCGGCGTGGCATTATCTTCGTCGCTGCGATGGCGCTCGGATTCCCCGTGGCACCTTTCGCAGCCGATGCCGGCCTGTTCGTGTGTGCGTGCGAGCTTCTCGTCGCTGAAACCATAGTGACATGCACTGCAAAATATGTTGGCGACAAAGCCCGCTTTTTCAGAGGGCTCTTCTGTGGCCTGGTGCCCACCCGAACCATCTTCGTTGTGTTTCTGTTCTGAGTCGCCCATTGCCTGCTTCTCAAGTGAGCAGCTTGCTGCAAGAACCAGCAGCAAACTGCTCACGATAAAACCGACCAGTGTCACGACTCGATCTCTCGTGACTTTCATTCAATACGTCCTTGTTCTAATATATTAATAAACCGTTAGAGATTACCTTCCGGCTGTTATACGTATTCCCAGTTTTTGAGCCATTGATAATTCTCAGGCAGCCTGGCCCATGCTTCGTCCATAGCCGTCGAAAGTTCCCTGGCCTCGGTCTCATCAAGCTCGGGCTCCTGAACGGCTTTGGCGACGTTGTCCACCTGGTGGGGGTTGATAATACCGGGAATGGGCGCTGTAATGGCCGGGTTGCAAAGGATATAGCGGATCGCCATACGGGCCAGCCGGTCGTCTTGGTCACGAGTCGGGCTGTCAGGTGAGCTGTCACCCTTGAACAGTGAGGTGCCTGCAAACGGTTTAATGCCGAAAAAGCCTGTGCCGTGCTGAGTTATCGCATCGAATACGCTGTCCGTCGGCATGACTTTGCTCTTGGCCGTATAGGGCGTAACAATAACCTGCACAACCTCGGGGTAGGTTTCGATCATCTTTTTGATGTGCGGACGGTCGTGCGACGAAAAACCGCACATACGGCACTTGCCCTGTTTGCGGGCCTTTTCGAGCGCACCCATCATCTCGTCGACTTCTGCGTTCGTGTGCCGGCCGCTCTGCTCGTGCATCGTGATACGCCAGAGATCGACGTAATCGAGTTTTGCTTGGCGCATGCCCTTATCGAGGGTTCCAAGCAGCGCCTCGGTTTTGCGGAAATTCTCATTCCGCATCTCCTCCTGGTACCACGAGAAACCAAGATACATGGCATCACGCCTTCCTCTGAGGGCTTCGGAATAGGCCAGGATTTCCTGCATAGTACATGCGTCGATATAATTGATGCCGCGATCGATACAGCGTGTAACGACATCACGACGGTTCTTTTTGAAGCCATCGCTGTCGAGGTCGGCGCTAAGCCAGTTATCGCCCTCGAAAACGCCGGGCACCATTTTGTTTACTCGCTTCCAGTGCCCACCCAAACACACAGATGAAATCATAAGTCCTGTTTTTCCAAGGGGCCTGTACTTCATTTCCGGATTATAACTGCGGGTTTTCTCTGTGGCCTTAGCTACCTCATTGGTTTTGCAACCTGAGGCGCCAAGACCCACAGCCACACCTGCTGCGGCCACAGCCCCATCGCGCACAAACTCGCGCCGGGTCAGGTCATTGGCCTTGCCGGCTTGTTTTTGCTTCTGGTCCATACTTTTCTCCTTTATTTTTTAGTTTTAACACTTCTGTAAAATTCATAAATATTTGTAAAATAACGTCTTATGGCGTT
>CAZHBL010000627.1:0-3333 GCA_964530105.1 uncultured Pirellulales bacterium
AGTTATATCAGAACAAGGAGCTTTTTTCAATGGGGTTGTGAGAAATGCGGGCTAATAGTGACATGAAAATCCGATAATTGTTTTCTCTTGACATTTCTACAGCACACCTGTATTTGTCCAATTCTAAATTTTGTTGTCTAAATAGCCGATGAGTGGTTCGGGAACGATTGTTTTGTCCTGTACGAGACGGCAACCCCCGGGTAAAACCCAGGGTTAAATATTTATAGGTAAGTTTTTTTATGGCAAAAACAACATCGAAAAAATCTCTGGTAATAGTCGAATCGCCCGCCAAGGCGAAAACGATACACAAGTATCTGGGCCCGGATTTCGAGGTTAAGGCCTCGATGGGTCACGTACGCGACCTGCCTTCGAAGGGCCTCAACGTCGATATTGAAAACGATTTCGAGCCGACCTACGATATTATGCCCGGCAAGAAACGCACCGTAACAGCACTGAAAGCGGCGATTAAGAACTGTGACGAGCTGTATCTCGCAACCGACCTTGACCGTGAAGGCGAGGCGATTGCCTGGCATCTGGCGCAATTGCTTGGTTTTCCGGAGGAAAAGACTTACCGCGTCATCTTCAACGCGATTACGCACACGTCGATCAAGCAGGCGTTTGCCGAGCCGGGCAAGCTCGATATGGACAAGGTCATGGCCCAGCAGGCCCGTCGAATCCTCGACAGGATTGTCGGTTATCAGATCAGTCCGCTGCTGTGGAAGAAAGTTACCCGCGGCCTTTCGGCCGGCCGCGTTCAGTCGATTGCGGTCAAGATTGTTGTCGGAAAGGAAAAAGAGATTCGCAAATTCGAGCCCCAGGAATACTGGCTGATTCCCGCCGTTTTCACCGCTGATTTGCAGAACGATTACAACCGCCAGTGGCTCGATTTCATGCAGACAAAGTCCGAAAACGACAAGCCGCCAACTCTTGCCGAACAAAGTAAATGGTTGACGGAGCATAACGCTTTCAAGGCCGAACTCTACAAGATCGACGAGAAGGAATTCAAAGCGTCCGGCAAAGAACAGGCCGAGCCCATCTTCAATGCGTTAAAGCAGGCGAAATTCAAGCTGGCAGATTTGCAAACCAAACAATCGGTTTCTCAGCCATCGGCGCCATTTATTACTTCCACCCTGCAGCAGGCGGCGGCTAATCGGATGGGATTTACGGCAAAAAGAACCATGCGCGTCGCCCAGCAGTTGTACGAGGGCATAGATCTGGGCTCGATGGGTTCACTTGGCCTCATTACGTACATGAGAACCGACAGCACACACCTTTCGGGTGAAGCTATCAAGGAAGTTCGAAAGTACGTCGAGACGCATCTCGGCCCGGATTACCTGCCCGGGGAAACCAAGTTTTATGCTTCCAAGAAAAACGCCCAGCAGGCACACGAAGCTATCCGTCCGACCGACGTCGATCTTACGCCGGACGATATCAAGCCGTTTCTGTCGGACGAGCAATATAAGCTCTACAATCTTATCTGGCGCCGCTTCGTCGCCTGCCAGATGACCCCGGCAAAATGGGATGTAACGAATCTGAATATCTCGGCACAAACGCCGGCAGGTTGTTGCTGGTATCGAACAACCGGCAGAATCCTGGTTTTTGACGGCTTTACGAAAATCTGGCCGATTACATCAAACGAGCAGGAGCTACCATCGATGAAAGTCGGTCAGCCGCTGGCGGCGGTCGATATCAAGGCCGAACAGCATTTTACCAAACCCCCGGCAAGATTCACCGAGGCGTCCCTGGTAAAGGCCCTCGAAAAAGAGGGGATCGGCAGGCCGAGCACGTACGCGTCGATCATAAGCACAATACAGGATCGAAAGTACGTCGAGCAGAAAGAGAAGAAATTCTACGCCACCGATATCGGCGAGGTCGTAACGGAAAAACTCAGCGAGTACTTCCCCAAAATAATGGACATTGCATTTACCCGTTACATGGAAGAGCAGCTCGACAAGATCGAAGAGCAGCACCTCGACTGGATCGGGGTCCTGAAAGATTTCTACGGACCGTTCAAGGTAAATCTCGATACGGCACAGGCCGAAATGAAAGAAGTGACTCCCAGCGAATACGAATGTCCCACGTGCGGCAAGCAGCTCGTTTACAGATTCGGTAAAAACGGAAAATTTCTGAGCTGCTCAACTTACCCTGACTGCACGTTCGCATGTCCCTGTGACAAGGATGGCAAAATGATAGAGGAAAAGTTAAGCGAACACGAATGTCCCGTATGCGGCAAGCCAATGGTGCATAAGAACGGCCGGTTCGGCCCGTTCCTCGGGTGCAGCAATTATCCAGAATGTAAAACGACTCTCAAGCTGGACAAGGAAGGCAACGTCCTGCCCCCGAAGCCGCCCGCAGAGCCAACCGGTGTTAAGTGCTACAAGTGCAAAGAAGGCGAGCTGGTCATCAGGCAGGGCAAGAAAGGACCCTTCATGGGCTGCAACAGGTTCCCAAAGTGCAGAACCATTATCAGCGTCAAGCAGCTTGACCATCTAAAGCAATTGCAATCCAAGGGACAATGGCCGCCGGAAACGATCGAGCAGGCCGATGAGATTCTCGGACGTAAAGAGGCCAAGGAAACTGTAAAGGCCAAAAGATAGCACAGCACAATTCACATCTTACAATCAAGGTCTGCCCAAACAGAACCTCAACTGTTTAAGAGTAGTAATGACTTAAATCGTATCATTTAAAACGTCCCTTTTTATCAAATATTTATACTCCGGCCAATTTTGCAGAAAACCTCTAAAACCTGCCGATATAGATTAACTGTTGCTGTTTGGTGACGCTGATAGCGCGCCCGTGGCGGAAATATGCGCAGCAGCAAGAATTAAGGCAATAAGCTTCAGTTATCGGCTTTTATAACGAGCCTCTTATGGGACGTAGTAAACTGTTGGAGGTGTGAACCCCGTCAGAGATGCTGTTACGGGGGAAATGACGTAATGAAGAAAGAAATCCGTCAAAGCCGGAGTAACGGGGTGAAAAAGAAAAAAACATATAAAAGAGCTAAAAAACACCAGGCACAGAGTTCGATATCTCGAACAGCGCTGAGGTGCATTGGGGTTGGTGTGTGCCTCGTGCTATTATGCAGTTGCTTGAGTTTCGACATCGGTGACTGGCCGAGTGGTTTTGAGTCTCCTAATAATAACCCGACGGTCAACTGGTGCGGCTCGATAGGGGCTTTTTGCGCTTACTATCTCCTCTACTATGTCGGACCGGGAATCTTTATCGTGCTGGTATCGGCAATTTACCTGTGGGTTTCCAAACTTGCAGGTCGTACTGTGAACCAGTTGGTTTTACGAACCATTGGATTAGGGCTTGTCACGGTGGCCGCTTCGA
>CAZHBL010000628.1:0-3328 GCA_964530105.1 uncultured Pirellulales bacterium
TGCTTATCAACTCTGACCTCTGTCAAAAATCACTCATTTTGCGGAAGTCTTATTATCACCGGCGTAAACTTATCCCGGCCTAATCTCACGCTTGTCATGGTCGTAAATCATTCTCTTACCCGAATCATACGACATCATCGCCATAATAACGGCCACCGCGTGCTGGTATCCGGCGTCAATCGAGGCGTTGGGCGTCTTTCGCGTCCGCAGGCACTGGAGCCAGTCGAGGAAGTGGTCCGGCCGCTGGACTTCTTCGACGGGTTTCTTGCCGCGTATCGGGCCTTTTTTCTCACTGTTGGCCCCTTCGGCGGTCAAAATCGGCGCGTTCCAGTTGACCATATCGATAACGCCGGCATCGCCGAATATCTTGAAGCTGTTGCCGCTGCCGTTGCCGAAATTCGTCGAGTAGCTGACCATGAAGCCCTCCGGATAAATCCACAACGCTTGCACGTGGTCGGGGCACGTGAAATTGTGCTCATCCTTCCACGTAAACGTCCCGCCCAAGCAGACACTGCTGGTTGGGAACTTCGCTCCGGTGATATAGTGCACTAAGTCGATAAAATGGCTGCCCAGTCCCGGCACCGGCCCATCGGAAAAATCACGATAGCCGTACCAGCCCGAGTACAGCACCGGGTCGAAAGGACGCTTCGGCTCGTCCATCAGAAACTCATCGAAGTCCACGTCCTCGGCCTTAACGTCCTTGACGTACCCATACCAGTAGGGCTTTTCGCCGTTACGGCACTGCTCGATCCGCCCGACTTTACCGAGGATGCCGGTCTTATAAAGCTCTCGGCAACCGGTAAACGTGCCGAAGCTTCGCAACTGCGTGCCGATCTGGACGACTATCTTTGCCTCTTTTACGGCGTCGCACGCTTTTATGAGCCGGTCGAGTCTGCGAGCCAGCGGCTTTTCGCAGTACGCATCCTTGCCGGCCTTTGCTGCCGCTTCCAGGTGCGTCGTATGCGCGTGGTCGGGCGAAGCAATCATCACGGCATCGATGTCTTTTAGAGCGATCAGGTCGCGATACGATGAGAACTTCCGTGCCTCGCGGCCGTACCATTCCTTAGTCTTGGCAGCGGCTTCCTCCTGGCGCAGCCGCCACGGATCGCACACGGCGGTAATCTCGAAATTCTGTGTATCCTGATGTGCATGGACGCCCGCCATATGGGCGCCGATCCCTCGGCTACCGCAGCCGATCTGGCCGATCGAGATCCGGTCATTGGCGCCGAGCACGCGGGAGTAGCTCGCAGCCGAAAGGGCCAGAGCAGCGCTGCCGGCCGTAGCAGTCTTCAAAAACCCCCGGCGAGAATATAAACCTTCCATTGCAGAACCTCCTAATAAAATAAATTCGAAAACCGATTACCTAAGCAGTTATTTGCGATATTATAACACATGATTCCGCTGCGATACAGTTATTTTAGACGAATAGGATAGTAAAGGGTGTTGAATTCCGGTGGGGCAAAAGGTTGCAAAGGCTGGTGGGGCTGGTACAATACTCTTTTTCAATGGATTTTAAGGGCTTCGATATGAATTTTATGAGAAGATATGCTGCCGGGACTTTGCTGGTGGTCGCAATGATTCTGTTAACCTGTGTTTTTGGCTCGTCCGCCGAGGGTGCGCTCAAGGGAGGGACAGCGAAAGTGGATATTACACCGCCTATTGGGTCGTGGCTTTCCGGCTATGGATCGCGGAATAAACCAAGCGAGGGCATACTCGACCCGCTTTATGCAAAGGCGCTGGTCCTTGACGACGGGCAGAGCAAAATCGCCATCGTCTCGGCCGACCTGCTCTGGGTGCCTCTTGAAATGACCAATGAGATCCGGCAAAGGGTGCAGGAGAAACTCGGCATCCCGCCACAGAACGTCATGATATGTGGCACGCACACGCATTTTGCGCCCAAAATCGACCGAATCGCCAAAGACTGGCCGGATGCGGCAGTCGCCCAGATTGACGAATCCTACGTTCAGGTCCTTAAGAAGAAGATTTTCGATTCGATAATGCTTGCCGATAAGGATATCAGAGAGGTCAAGCTCGGCGTAGGCAAAGGCGAAATGACCGAAATCGTCTATAATCGCAGGACGAAAAAGCCGGACGGCACGGTGGCGATGACGTTCAACCTGCCGCCCGCGAGTAAAGATTTGACGTTTGGTCCGGTCGATCCGGAGCTGTGCCTGCTGCGAGTCGATGATCCGAATGGGGCGCTGGTCGCAACGGTGGTTAATTACGCCTGCCATCCCGTCAGCGGAGACCCGATTCGCGATAAATTTTACTACATATCGGCCGACTATCCCGGCTACACCGCCCAGGTCATCGAGCAGGCCGAGGGCGGCAACTGCATTTTCCTATTGGGCACAGCGGGCAATATGAATCCGGTCCGGCTGAATAGGACGCATCCCCGAATGCAGACCGGCAAGGCGCTCGGCGGGGCGGTCCTGCGGCATATCCAGTTTACGCAGCCGTGCAGCGACGTGAAGATAAGCGCACTTAAACAGCCGGTCAGTCTTCCGTTGAAAAAGGACCTGACGCCGGAAAGGAAGCTTAGCGTAGGCAAAGACGCAGAGACTCAGAACACCGAGATTCAGGTTCTGAGAATCGGGGATGTTTATATCGTGGGTCTACCCGGCGAAGTCCTGGTTGAAATCGGCCTTGAGATTAAAGCGAAGGCCGGCATAGAAAATCTCTTTGTCGTTTCCCTGGCGAATGATGCGGTCGGCTACGTCTGCCCCCGGGCTGCTTATAAAGAAGGCGGCTACGAGCCGGGCTCCGGCACGAACCTTGCACCGGGAGCCGGCGAAATTATAACGGAACGTGCCCTGGAGCTCATCGAGCAAATCAAACAGGGCACGTAATATGCTCTCAAATATTACAAGCTTTTCGATCAGGCCAGCTTATCTCTGTTTTCGTAGATTTTCAGGATGGCGTCGGCAATGTCACCGGTGTCGCCCCTGCTTCCGAGCAGCATATTCTGAGTGAGCCATACGGCTTCTTCACAGAGCTGGTCATTGTCGGGATAATTAAGTTCCTGACGGTATTTGTCGAGCCTTGCTTTCGGGAAGCCGCGTGTGAAATTCTTGGAATTCAGGAAATCTTCGATCAGGCCGTCACGGTACTGCGGGCCGTAACCGCCGGAGCAGGGGACGCCTTCGGCACTGAGGGTGGCGAGGAACTTGCTCCTGGGCGCGTTGTTGAAGTGTTCCTTCTTGTAGCGGAAAGGATATAAATGATACGCCGCCCTGGTGACACCTTCGTACAGCTTGTGCGGAATGATGCCGGGGATGTCCTTGATTCTCGAAGTCAGGTACTCGGCGTTCTCGTTGCGCCTTTGCGT
>CAZHBL010000629.1:0-3327 GCA_964530105.1 uncultured Pirellulales bacterium
CTTCAATGGTGGCTTTCCGGGCGACAATTATTTCAACGGAGGTTCCATATTTAAAGATGGCAACACTTCCAAGTGCAACATGGCAGATGCTCGAACAGCGGATTTCAGACAAGCCACTGCCGAGAGGACTCGATGCCGCGTGGGATGTGGGAATTGGTTTGATAGACGGCTTGAAGCCTCGACGGAAAATGTTTTTGCGCCGGGCTGAAAAAGTGCTCACGTTTGAAAAACATTTTTCTCAAATGAGCGACGCAAATCTTCGTAAGGCCGCTGGGGAGCTTCGCGAGATTTTTCGCCGTCACCGAGATAATCACTCGGACCTTGAGCGTGCCTTTGCTTTGATCCGAGAGGTAGCATTTCGGCAGATAGGTGAAAAGCCCTTTCTCGTCCAGATTGCAGGAGCTTTCGCCCTCGATCAAGGCTGCATCGCGGAAATGGCCACCGGCGAAGGCAAAACCCTCGCTGCCACTATGCCTGCGACAGTTGCAGGCTGGCGAGGCCGGGGCTGTCATATAATTACCGTTAATGACTACCTTGCCCAGCGCGATGCCGAATGGATGGGCAGGATTTACCGTTTTTGCGGTCTGAGTGTCGCACATATAGAACAGGCCATGTCCGCCAATGACAGGCGGGCGGCTTATCAGGCGGATATAACTTATTGCACAAACAAAGAGGTGTCGGCAGATTTTCTCCGCGACCGGCTCGCTCTTGGTCGCGTGAGAGGATTGAGTTCTGCACTTCTGGCTAAAATAACGCGAGCCGGTCAATCTATAATAGATCAGTTAGTGCAGCGCGGCCTTAATTTCGCAATTATAGATGAAGCAGATTCCGTTCTTGTTGACGAGGCAATTACGCCGCTGATTATCTCCGGGCCCGCTCCCAATCCGGAGCAGGTCGAGGCATTTCGCCAGGCGGCTGACATCGTAAGCAATTTCAAGCAGGATACAGATTACCGAATTAACACTCGCTATCGAGAGGTCGAACTTACTAACGAAGGCAAGGACCGGTTAGCCCAATCGGCAGGGACTTTAGGTAACATCTGGCAAGGAGAACGCCGTCGAGAGGAGATTGCCACCAAAGCTTTAGTCGCCAAAGAGCTTTACTCTTTGGATAAACAGTATGTTATAGACGAAGGAAAAGTAGTCATCGTTGACGATTTTACGGGCAGGCTCATGCCCGACCGCAGTTGGCGAGATGGCCTGCACCAAGCTGTAGAAGCAAAGGAAAAGCTCGAAATAACTCCGCCTAAAGATACGTATGCCCGCATAAGTTTTCAACGGTTCTTCCGAATGTACCACAAATTGTCCGGCATGACGGGCACAGCAAGCGAAGCGGCCGCCGAATTCTGGCAGATTTATCATTTACCAGTCGTAGTAATTCCCACAAATCGTCCGTGCAAAAGAAACAATCCGCCTGACATAGTCTTACCGACAGGTGAGGCTAAGTGGAAGAGAATCCTTTTTGAGATTCGCCGTGTTCATGAGAGAAGTCGGCCCGTCCTTGTCGGCACACGAAGTGTACAAGACAGCGAATACATCAGTCAGTTGCTCGATGCGGAAAACCTGAATCACCAGGTGCTTAACGCAGTCCGTCACCGTGAGGAGGCCCAAATCATCGCCGGCGCCGGTCAGTCTGGAAAGATAACGGTCGCAACCAACATGGCGGGCCGGGGTACAGACATTAAACTTGGCCGGGGAGTAGCTGAATCAGGAGGGCTTCATGTCATAGCCAGTGAGCGTAACGAATCCGGCCGGATTGACCGCCAGCTCTTCGGGCGATGCGCACGCCAGGGCGACCCAGGAAGCGCCCAGGCAATAGTGTCACTGGAGGATGAGTTTGTTTCTCGATACGCCAAAAACATCATAGCCTATTTGAAAAAAAGACACGCTTTTAATACTGATGGAATCTCTTCAAACACCACCAGAGCCGTATTTCGTCTGGCCCAGCGCCGTGCGGAAAAGCTGGCACTGCGTCAGCGGAAATCAGTAATGAGAACCGACCACTGGCTTGAAGAGCAGCTCAGCTTTTCGGGAAGAGAATAGGCAGCTACCTACCCAAACTATTCGGCCAATCCGATGCGCCTGTTTGGCTGGTGGGATTGGTCTGAGACATTTCAGAAATGTAACAGGTGATTAGGGCACAAAACAGTAGGTACTCCAGGATACATCTGGTAATATATAATAAGAATTGTTGAATCTGCGGATTCAATTTCGTTGTAGATTGATAAGGTGAATCTTGCCGTAAATCTTGATTTTGAGAGTGAACAATGCATGCTTCTATAATCTCAATAACACAAAGGAGAATTTTCTGCCAGTCTTTGTGGTTCGTCCTAATTGCTGCTGCATCATATTTTGGATTGATGGAACGTAGCTTGATGGCTGGACCGCCGCGAGTTCTACCACTTGATACGGTCCCGTCTGACACGCGACTTGGTCCGTTGAAGGGTGAGCAGGGTGACTTCTCGTTCATCCCGGCTCGGACACCCGAAGAATGGGAGCAACGAAAAGAGTATGTTCGCCGGATGTTGCGCGTGACGCTGGGGCTATGGCCCATGCCAACCAAATCCCCGCTGAATCCGGTCATTCATGGCACAATTGACCGGAGTGATTACACAGTCGAAAAAGTTTACTTCGAGAGCATTCCCGGCTTCTACGTCACCGGCAACCTTTACCGCCCCAAAGGAAAAGCGGGAAAACGACCGGGAGTATTGAGTCCACATGGGCATTTTCCAGGCGGGCGTTTTCTGAATGCAGAACTCAAGGCAGTTCGCCAGCAGATTGTCCAAGGCGCCGAGCGGTTCGAAGAAGGCGGACGTAGTTTCATGCAATCGCGTTGCGTACAACTTGCGCGCATGGGCTGTGTAGTATTTCATTACGATATGATCGGCTACGGGGACAGTGTGCAGATCCCACTTAACGTCGCCCATCGGTTTTCGCAGTTACGTGTGAAGTTTAAAGAAACTCCTGCACTTGGTTTCTATAGCGCTTCGGCCGAACTACACCTTCAAAACCCGATGGGGCTACATACGTACAATTCCATCCGCGCACTTGATTTCCTGACCAGCCTGCCGGATGTTGATCCAGAGCGTATCGCAGTGACTGGAGGCAGCGGAGGAGGAACTCAAACATTCATGCTATGTGCCGTGGACGACCGGCCGTTCGTATCGGTGCCGGTAGTGATTGTTTCTACTACGCGACAGGGTGGATGTACATGTGAGAATATAAGCGGGCTTCGCATCGGAACATACAATCTCGAATTCACAGCTTTGCACGCACCAAAGCCGTTACTCTTAATCTCAGCCGATGATGACACCCGAACCATGCCTGA
>CAZHBL010000630.1:0-3325 GCA_964530105.1 uncultured Pirellulales bacterium
ACTGGAGTAAACAAAAATATCCATCATTAATCTGTTAAAAACTGTGAACGGTTGCTTTAAATTTAATAGGTGCCTGTCCATAATAAAAACCAAACACGGCTCACCCGAAGCATAGGCTCGGCATTTGATAAGCTGTATTTATGGGAGACTAAAATGCTCAAGAGGTCATTGCATCTATCTGCTATATGTTTGCTATTCATTATTTTATCAGGCTGTATTTCAGATACTACTACCTCGCCACCAGAGACAGATCAAGTAACCGAATCCAATGCTATCACTGCTAAGACTATACAACCATCGCTCGCGCCAATAGCGAAATCTGTTGAACCTTACGATATCATTGAACAATGGAAACCGGATAACAAGCCAAATGGCTACGGTGCTGTAATTTTACTTAATCAGGAATATGACGAAAGAGAACTTATTGATCTGATAAAATCTATTTCTTCTAAAAAAGATCCCGTCGTTATTCGGTTGTTCACATCGCGCAAAGCATACAATCAAGAGAAATCAGGAAGCTATGGCCCTGAGTATGACAGTGACTACATTCTATTCTACGTCAAAAATCTCACTAGAAGTGGAGCCTATCGTGGATGTAATGAAATCCGTTGGATGCAAGTATCCGGTAAATTTAGCTCGAAGGCTGGTACAAAAAGTAGATTATAATATTTCGAACATGCGGATGCAAAGGGACGGCCTAAAGGCCGCCCCTGATCCTCGGCGTTAGCTGAAAAGGGAAGCGCAGGTGAACATGCAGTCCGAATTCATCGAACTCGTTAAGGTTGTCGGAACCTACGCGCTTTTTGTGATTACGGCGATTGTGCTGCTTATGCTCCTGGTATCGATTGTTGACCGACATCCCAGGCCGAAGTCAAAGCCCGGGAAAGATGAAGATGCTAAACCAAGCAAGCCGTAAGGTGAATCGAAGCCCGTGATAATTAACAGAAGCAAAAACCAGGGACAGTGAGGGTGTTGAAAAAGAGGAGAAATAGTCGGAGCCAGTTATGTTATTTGGTAAAATATCGGCGTTGCTGCTGGGGATGGGAATCGGGACGGCAATCCTGTTGGAGATCATTGAGCCGACGTGAAGCAGTCTCCTTGTGGTGCTTGGAGCACCATTCATCGTCTGTTGTACTCTCGCATCGATTGTTGTCGGGGCTGTTGGAATCGGAGTTGACAAAAAGAAGATGCTGGCGATTGCAGTGACCAGTGTCGCGTCAGCTCTGGTTGCGATGTTTTTCCTATTGCCCTGGATTTGCCGCATAGCATCTTGAAAAACCAGGGACAGCCTTTGTCATTGATTATAGCTAAGTCATTAATTCACTATTTGCGATCCATTCCAGCTCAAAAAACAGATAGTATTTGCTTGAATTAGAACTGCAATTTGTTATGATATAGTCATTCCCATGAAACCGGGTATTTATTCTGCTGTCAGCTTTAATGGATTTCAACTTAGTGCGGGATTAACGCAACGAATGGAACGGTTTGAAAATTTTGAGGGGATGTTACAATGACAAATCAAACGCCAACTGGAGATGCCGGCAAGGGCGTTAAAGATAGCTCTAATACCGTACAAAAACCAATATCAGCCAGGACACTGGCTGGTGCAGTGCTTGTGCTTTTAGTCGCGGCCGGAATCGGGATGGTTATCAGGGAATTTCGTTTCAGGTCGTCCGGGGAAAAGCCTCTGGCACAGGCTCCGAAAGCAGTTCAACCGCGCGATATACTCCGAACCAGGCAGGCCCCGAAAGAGCCGGAAATTCAAAATATCCAGGAGCAGTTACCCATTGAAGAGGTTTTTGTCGAGCCGGAGCCGCCCGCCCCTGAACCAGTCAGCCCGCCGCCCACATCTATGACCGAAGCTCAAGCGGAGCCGGCGGCAGACCCGTTCGACCAGAATCCGCAGTTCGACGACCCGCGGGTCAAGGAACAGCGCGGGCGCATCGCTTTGGGCATGATCGGCCGCGATCCCGAAGCCGACGAGGTCTGGATCGAGATTATCAACGACCCGAGCGTATCGGAAAACGCACGCAGTAACCTGATTGAAGATTTGAACGAGGATGGATTGTCAAACCCGCGAAATCCCACCTTAGATGATCTGCCGCTGATTCAGTATCGCATCGAACTCATTGAAGACCTCTTGCCTTACGCTATGGATGAGGTCAACTCGGACGCCTTCAAGGAAGCACGCAAGGACCTCGTGAACATGGCCGACCGCCTGAACCGGCGATAGGTTCTTCGCCATTCGGGACAGCCAACTATTAAAAGTAAAAAGGGAAAAGGCAAAAGACAGAACACAAAATACAGAATACAATGGCGTAAGCCATCCCTTAGGGAGGTCCACCGTACCGTTCTATGAATGACTCCTGAAACAACAAAATGAATAAAAGAATATTTGATATCTAAGGTGGTAACCTGTATCATACGGCATGGAAGTGCAATAGCACCGATTATGAAGTCAAATCGGAAAAGGCTTTGATATAGCTAAGCCATAAATTGACGATTTGCGATTTACGATTTATGACTTGTGATTCACGATTTACGATTGTCATTGATTTTGTTAATTATCCATTTAGGGAGGTACAGAGAATATGAAAGTCAGAATTTATTTTGTACTGTTGGCCGTTGTTTTAGCAGCACCCCGAGTTTCGTTCGCTAAAGTCTTGTTCGGCCAGAATTACACTGCGCTGTTCTATTCGTATTTTGACTATGGTGACGGCGATAAATGCTATCTGGACGATGGGAACGGGGGCTCGGTATTGGTCAACCTGAACCATGAATCGGAAGAGGACTTTCAGTTGGGTGTTGACTACATGTATGCCGACGGGGAAAGATATTCACAGGATGTAAAAATCTCCACCCTGGGCTTTCGGGCCGACCTGGTGCATACATTTTGCGAGAGTGAAAAGGTCAAGCCGTACTTCAACATCGGATTGCGGGTCCTGGACATTGATGTAACCGGCCCGGCGAACGAGGAGGATGATACGGACGTGGGGCTGGGTATCGGTATCGGCATCGAATTTGAATTGAACGAGATGCTGATGGCCAAGATATCCGCCGAACACGATAATGTAGGTGACGATTCCAGCTACTTTACGGCCGTTTTGGGATGCTGGTTTACCGACAATATCATGGGCACGATTGGCATAGGGCGAGAAACCGACGCAGATTCCACCTATGCCCAAGCCGGCGTAGTATTTGCATTTTAAAGTAGAGAATCTCGTTTGCTATTGCAAATCCATAAATTGACTATTTTTCTTTTTCGAGTTGATTCGTAATACAATCTTTCAACTCCTTGTTTTTTAAGCGTGTTTTTCATGCAGCG
>CAZHBL010000631.1:0-3324 GCA_964530105.1 uncultured Pirellulales bacterium
CTTTCCTTCCTCTCTAACCCGTCGCTCCCTTCTCCGGGGTAGAACCCCCCCCGAAGCTGGTTTGCTAGTCTTGCCTCGTCTCCTGTATTCACAACTTGCCATGACACTTCGAATGGCGGCGGCACGTTGGTCTTCGCAAAAAACTTGAGGCTGTGGTCCTTTGGGATTGCCGCAGAGCCGCTCGAGAAATTGAGGGTACGCCATCCTTTTCGCCAAGCGCGAGCCCGGATATTCACCTTGTACTGCGGGATTACCGGCCACTGTGGTTTTTGCCGGTGCGAAACGACAAGCATGCTGAGGGCGCGAACGCTCGTTAGCGGAGGGGCTGCCTTCCCAGTTCGAGCCGCGTACTTCTTTACCACGGATTCTGCTTCGCGCTGGCCGTAGGACTCGGCGAGACGATAACCAACGCTCTGGAAGCCGGAATCACCGAGGAGTTCCTGGTGTTCCCGTTCAAGGGCACCGAGCCATTCAAAGAAAACTTCCGGTTTTCGTGATGTCTCGTTCCACTTATCCGCGAAGTTTTCTTCGGGATTGACGGGGTTCTCTACCCACCAGGTACCGTTCCTATTCTCGATGGAGTTTCGCATTCCGGGGACGATGGCGGAAAGAGCATCAAGGAGGTCACCCTCGTTGTTGTAAGCTTTCGCAGCGAGGGTTGTAATGATGATAGAGATTGGTTTGTCGTCGTCGCCGTTGTACTTCTTATCCCGGTGACGCTTCAGGAGTTTGATGACCTGCTGTAGTGGCGTTTGCACTCTATAGTCGGGAATGTCTTGCACATCGGCGCGTACTGCTTTGGCAAGCATCTTTCGCTGTTCTTCGAGAATCACGCGCATTCGGCCTTTGAACCATTCGACGTATCCTTGAGGATTGCTTTTCGGCCACTCCATCGAAGCGGCCCATGTCTCGCGGTCCGTGATGCAGATAGCGTGTTTCGCAATCGCCGCCGGTACTCCTTGGGCCGTAAGCCATGTTGGGTCGTCGGGGATTGCTGGCAGGATGTCCAAATGGAACCGAGAGTCGTCGGAATACTTGAGAGTCCAGCAACGACGGCCACCTTCCTTTGGGTCAAGCATCTTCTCGTATGTCTTGTGGGCCTTGAGGCGGCGGCCAACGATTTCCTTTAGCTCTTGTTGGGTGATCGTGCTCGGCCTCGCTTCAAGGCGGCACACTGCATCAATATCGTAGTCTTCCTCCCCAAGCGGTCTGACCGCTGTTCCCAATGCGAACGATCCCTGCGCGTAAATGGCAGGTGCGTATCGGGTTAAATCAGAGCCGTCGCCGTTGAGCCATTGTCCGACAGCTTCATACCGGCTCTTCGCATCCTCATACTTGGAGGGCGGAACATCTAGCTCCTCGACGAGGTCGCCGAGAACTCGAAGAAGTGCCTCTTTGTGCTGCGTCGTAATCATGTGGAAGCTCCCGCGAGACGATTCGCCGCGTCGAGGTCGAGGGCGTGCATGAATCCCCCCTTGCTCTTGTTTTCATCGTAAATGCGAAGAGGCAGGTCAGCCTTGGGCATGACGATTCGCCCGAAGTCCACAGCGACCGACACAGGCACGGCTGGGAAGACGTGGATTGCCGCGCGTTCTCCGTGACTCGCCTTTATCTGATCCAGGGTGTGTCGGGCCGTCTTTCTAAAGGCGCTCAACTGGCTTCTGGATTTTAGGAAATCGTTGTGTGGCTCTGGGCAACTGATTCGCCAAATCCCCATCTCCTCTCCAAGGACTTCGTGCACGCGCTTGTCGATAATGGTTGCGCTCAAGGCCAACACGAGCGCGGCATCACCACGGTTCCCTGTTGGTCGACTAACGATGAATTCGAATTCATCTGGACCTGTTTGCCATTTCCAGTCCGGCGGTTCCCGGTGCAACTGGTATGTCTCGGCCGTCGGAATGTCGGACAGTAAGAAACCGAAAAGCATCAGCAGGGGTTGCGGCGCAAAACCGAAAAGCGATAGGTGGGAGATGTCCCCGTTGGCCAATCGAGGGCGCACCCTTTGGCCGACCATGGAGCGCAGTTGCTGCGATTCTGTTAGCCAAAACTCGGGAGTATGGTCGCGGAAGCTACTATTGATCAGCCCGAGTTGAATCGGTGTTCTCTCTGCAGGATACCAGTCAGGAAACATCGCGCGCGCCGCTTTCTCATATGTGAGCGGCGAGCTGTGTTCGCCTACGTTCGCACCGTATAGCACAATGGCGCTCTTCCGCTCGGGGGCAATATTCGTTACAAGCTCGATCCGCTCCTCGTGGTCTTGCTTCATCTTCCTAAGCACTTCAACCGGGTACTGGTCGCGATTGGCGTCTATCGGCTTATGGCAATTTCGGCAAAGAAGCATGAGATTCGATAGATCTCGGGCCAGTTCCTCTGACAGCTCTTCCTCACCCCGTGGTCCATCTTCACTGAAGCCGATGATATGAGCCGCTTCGGCAATGTTTACCGTCTCTTTCGTTTCGCGGTGATAAGACACGGGTTGATTGCACCCAGCGAACTCACATCGTCCCGCCGCGCGGCCCCATAGCATGCAACGAATGGCCTCGGGTATGTGTCGACTCTTTGTCATTAACCGCCCTCACTTGTCATCTTGCCCATTGCGCCCGTTGTTCATGGTCTAATGCGGAATTGACCTGCAACCGCAGACGTCGCGGGCGGGTAAACGCAAAGCGTTTGACCTATAGCGACGGCAAGGCGACAGCCCCGACGAAGGAGGGGATGTCTGGTCGAATGCCTTGGCGCGCCTGCGGCGCGAACAAGTCATTCGGCTCAAAGGCAAGTCCGCGTTCGCGCCGCTGATGCGGCGCGAACGGTTGAACTGTGCGGCGCGGCCCTTTGCGTCCGCACCAGTGATAGGTTGGGCCAGTTTAAATATTCTTAAGAATTAGTTTTCTTCGGAATGCAGGGTGTAAATCCCAATCATTTACAGTTGAGCAAATTAGGTTCGGTTCAATTGAAGATGAAACATATCTCCACCGTCCATTTCTGTTGCGAAACCTAGCGCGGAGGAAACCCATTTGATAAAGAAGGGTGATAACGTTTTCAACGGATATTTCCTCTGGATGCCCATATAACGCTTGAAAATTACTTTTCTTTATAGCTGGTTCAGTTTCTTCCTCAAGTGTCTTCCTATCAAAATAAACGTTAGATCTTCTGAAACATTCAAGCAGTTTATCAATATTTCGATAATATGCAGAGTATTCGCCGCAAAGATCGTTCAGTTTCCAATCTGAATACTGAAGCTCTGCGGTTCTGACATCTCTTGTGTCTGATCTAGGAGTCTGTCGGAAAACTTCGTATAAAGCGACGGAAAAATCGGTTTCGCTC
>CAZHBL010000632.1:0-3319 GCA_964530105.1 uncultured Pirellulales bacterium
TTGCTTATCAACTCTGACCTCTGTCAAAAATCACTCATTTTGCGGAAGTCTTTAATATCCCAATACGAGCTGTCAATCGAAGAGCGAAGACTTATGCAAACAATTAAAACTTCGTCTGCTGCAAGGATGATAAACCATAGATGCCTACAATCTTACTTATACCAAATTAAATACCATCTCGTCAATAAAATTCTCCTGATTACATATTGGGTCAGGAAAAATCCCCAGGTCATCAAATATCCTCAGCGCACAAGAAAGGGGCCTATATCGATTCAATCGTTACAGGCCCCTAATCGACATAAATCCGCTATGCCAACGGCTTAATTCTAATTACCGGTTAAAATCCCGGCTTACTCCGTCTGCTCCGGAGCCGGTTGAGTCAGCCGGATGTCGTCAATGAATATCTTTCCTGAACCGCCGGGGACTGTCATATTGCCTTGCGTCCCCAGACCAATCGCGATTTTGTCTACGTTGGTCAGAGTAATACCCTGATCGGCTAAAGCCTGCAGGGGGATGATCCACTGAGTCCAGGTGTTAATCTGTGCCGCGGCCGGATCGTCATGAACCACTACGGCAGGAGTTCCGGCGCTGTTTGAAACCGCTACGTAGAGCGGCTCAGCATCGTTGCTGGCTATACCGATGTCCTGGTTCGCCCACTGTCCACTTACATTGCCGGTAGTCGTGACGTTTGTGAAGACGGCCTCGCATGTGGCTGCTGCGTTGTGGGCGGTCACCTCCAATCCTATATAGACATTCGAACCCATCTGAATTGGTTCGGCTACACCCAGTATCTGCCAGGTCGAACCGTTGGCGGAACTGTAAGCTATAAAGTTGCCGGCCAGGGTGCGCTCTATCTTCACCCAGTACGGTGCGGTTATGTCGGCGGTCGTATCTGCCGCACTGGCACCGCCTGTTTCCGGGCGCCGCTGGAAGGACACGCCGGAAGTTGCTGACACGACCATCATTGCGTGCACGGAGTCTCCGTCGAGCGTACTGCGAATCATCACGCCGGCTTTGGCCCAGGCGTTTGTGTTTTCAACGCTCTCGACTTTTGCGACAATCGAGCCGGCGCCGGAGAGCGTCTTGTAGGCAAAGTGGAATTCATCGTGATATTGCCCTGCTGCGGGCCCAACGTCCCAGATATCGGTGCCGGAGCCGGTCATCGTGTAAGTGCCGGCAGGGCCCTCCACGAAACTGCCGGTGGATGCAGGATTGCCTCTGAACCACAGCGACAAGTTCGCAACGCCTTCTTCGGTCCAGTCTCGCTGGTCTGTCAACGTATACTCGACCTGCGAATACTTGGCGAAGCCCTGCTTGTTGTTATCGTAGGTAACCGGCATAGACTGACTGCCGCCGTGGACAATAGTTTCCTCGGTATAGGAAGCAGTGGTTTCATCACCTACTGCAGCGCCGGTTCCGTTGCCGGCAAAGTAATCCGGAGTACCCAGCGCGCCATAGCCAAGCCCATCGTGCCATGCGTACCATATCTGGTTATCACCGGCATCATAGTCCTCAAAATCATCGATGACAAAGTAATCGCCCGTCGTAAAGCTCCAGACGTTGCCCGGCCACGGACTATCGGGATTGACGGAGTTGACCTCATCGATACGCCAGTAGTAAGTCATATCAATTGCAAGCTTGCCGGGGTCATAGCTCTCCTCGCCAAGGGCCTTTGTCCCCTTGTACTCGGGCGAGGCAGTGGTGGCGTTCTTAACGGCGTCTGCGTCCGAGCCGAAGTACACCCCGTGCGAATCGGCGACGGCTCCTGCAACCCACTTAAGAACCACCGACGGCTTTACGTCCACAGTACCGTCGGCCGGATTCGGGCCGCTGACGGCGCCCAGAGTAGTGAAGCTCCAGACTTCGCCTTTGTGCGTAGCGGCGCCGTCGAACTCGTCGATACGCCAGTAATAAGTTTTGGCCAATTCAAGTTGGCCGGGACTGTAATTCGTAGTTCCGTTAGGTTTACCCATGGCAGCATTGCTCACTTCGTCGAAATCATCGCCGAAGACTACATAGTGCAATTTTGCGCCGAAACCAGGCGTCCAGCGAAGTACTACACTAAGATCAACGAATTCGGTACCGTCAGACGGCACGGGGAAATAGGCGCTCTTGGGTGGAACGGTGAAGCTCCAGACGGGGCCTTTCCACGGACTGTTCGGATCTGCTTCGTTAACTTCGTCTATTCGCCAATAGTAGGTCGTGCCGTTAATAAGACCGTCCGGATAAGCAAACCCGGGAAAGCCGGCAACATAAAACTCATCACCCTGGTTACCTCGGAATGTATCACCGGCGCCATCGTTTACATCATCGAAATTCTCACCCATATAAACATCGTGAGAGGCCGCGAAATCTCCCGGTTTCCAGGAAATAGTCACCCATGTATCAGGATGAATGGAGCCGTCAGCCGGTGTGGGGCCGAAAGCAAACGCATTTCCTTCACCCTTCATGATCGCCTCTATATCTTCCTGCGAAAGTGCTTCGTTGTATATGCGGGGATCATCCAGCATTCCATCGAAATAACGACCGGTGGCCTGGGAATTTTCTCCTATTGTGACGTTGTTAACTGCCGTTCCGATAGTCCCTGAATAGACCAGGTTGGCCACCACTTCACCGTCGAGGTAGAATTTCAGCTCTGACCCGTCGAATGTTCCGGCCATGTGGTGCCAGTCACCATTTAACGAGTCGATATTCGTTGTGTAATTAGTCGAGTGCCAGGCGCCATCATAGATGAAAAATTCCAGGTAATTGCCGGTCTGATGTTTAATCGCATATGTATTGTCACCCTTGCCAAGCCAGAAATTATTCTCACCGTTGAGTATGTCGTTTGCGTTCACCCACACAGCAAGCGTAACTTCTTCGGTGATATCAAAAATCGCGTCGTTGCCGAAATCAACGTAATCACCATCTCCGTCGAATTCGAGGGCGCTGCCTGTCACGCCGCCCACCCACTGGGGGTTGCCCTGGAGCGTACCGTCGTTCCCGTTGCCACTTGAGTCGTAGGCGGTGGTACCGGTGTTCTCATCAAGCCTCCACCAGCCAACCAGTTCCGCCTGAGCTGGGCCGGTTAGAACCATGCTCAGCACCAAACAAAAACAAGCCAAATAAATCAACTTCTTAAACATAATAATCCTCCTTCAAAAATAGCTGTAATAACCATACTTTAGTCACTCGCCAAAGCACTCGTTATTTGTGATAGACACATCAAGATTATCGCTTTTACTGAGGAATTTGCTCTGATTCAACCTCCTTTCTCCAAAAGTTCAAAACACTTC
This sequence comes from uncultured Pirellulales bacterium, assembly GCA_964530105.1. GTDB lineage: Bacteria > Planctomycetota > Phycisphaerae > Sedimentisphaerales > Anaerobacaceae > JAFGPJ01. The sequence goes on from CAZHBL010000632.1 coordinate 3,276, forward strand.
TGTAAAATTCATAAATATTTGTAAAATAACGTCTTATGGCGTTA
>CAZHBL010000633.1:0-3315 GCA_964530105.1 uncultured Pirellulales bacterium
TTTGCCGTAACCGAATATTCTTCTGCCATATTTACCTCCAATGGAGTAAGTCGTTCCCGGCAGCGTTTTGTTAATCGAAAAAACGCCCTTTTCCCACGGCCCTGCCGGAGCCTGTCGATAGTATATCCCCACAACCGCCTCAAAGCAAAGACCAAATTCTTAAGCGGAACGCAAGCCACACATCAGGGGCTTTTTTTCTTTACTTTTCAAATAAAATGGTCTATTCTGAAATCGATTAGATTCTTTCCTGGCTGTAGTATGCAGGGTCATGCGTCTATGAAAACAAATTGGAAATCCCGGATCAAGATGACCTGAGGAAACTCAAGGCTCTGCAGTTGGCAGTTCGAGTAAAGGGCTGCAGTTACGAGAGCGATCGCCGAACCAGGGGATAATTTCGGGGAACAAGTTAAGAAATACAAGTCATTTTCAAGGAAGGAAAAACAAATATGGGCGATAAGGGGAAAAAAGATAAAGGCAAAAAGGAACAACGGAAAAAAGCCAAGCTTGATTTGAAGGAAAAAAGAAAGTTGAAAAAAGAAAAGAGGAATAAATAAATACCAAGCGATGGACACGGTTAAAAAAGCAATTGACGATGTGACAGAGATTGCTTTTCTCGCTTGCTAAAATTGTAGGCCAGTCTCACCAGCCAACCGGAATAATCGGCAGTTGTGTTGTATCGATAACTTTTCACTTGCACAGCTCCTATCCTTTTACAACCTCATGCTTTTTAATGAAATCCGGATCAATGTCCACGCCTAAACCCGGCCCGGTGGGGACTTTAATCTTGCCATCGACGACGATCAAGGGCGATGTTTTACATTCGAATTCCACGTTCGTTTTCAATCCTTTGAATTCGTGATGGGCGGACGCGTTGGGAAGGGCGGAGACGAAGTGTATCATGTAGAGGTATCCGAGCCCTCCGCCTGACATGTGCGGCGTGCATTCTTTTCCGAATGCCTGTGCCATGCGTGCTACTTTCATCGAACGAATCATGCCGCCGAAGTAATAATTATCCGGCTGAACGATTTGAAGGCCGTCATTGGCGATGAGCCAGCGGAATCCGTGCAGGCTGTACTCCTGCTCGCCTCCTGCGACTGGCATGGTCAGCGCATCGGCGACCTGTTTGGTCTCTTCGTACCAGTCGAAAAGAACAGGCTCTTCGAAAAAACCATAACGGTACTCTTGAAGTAATTTACCAACGCGTATCGCCTCATCCACCGAGTAAAAACCGTTTGCATCAGCATATAAAGCCATCTTGTCGCCGAATGTTTCGCGAATGAGCGGAATGATTGTTTCGGTCCGTCCTTTCGGCCCTACGGCGTTAATGTCATTCGTCATGAACATAAGCCCGCCGACTTTAATCTTAAGCGCGTGGGCATCATATTCCGCAACATCCCTTTTTATCAGTTCCAGCGACTCGGCTACTGATTTTTCACGGTATTCTGTGGCTTGATATACCGCCACGCGCGGGTGGTGAATTTCTCCGATTAACTGGCCGATGGACTTGTTGGCAATACGCCCCAGCATATCGAGAATAGCAAACTCAATAGTAGCCAGGGGGATCCCGAGAGCCATGCCGCTCAGTCTGAAATTGAGGTTGTAAATGTACACCTTTTCGAGCAGCAGGTCCAGGTCGCGTGCGTCTTTATCGATGAAAAAAGGCTGTAACGTATCGGTAAAAATCGGATAGAGCGTCCTCATCGTGCCGTGACCGACCGAAATACCTTCTTCGCCGTTAGTGGAGCGCACCCGGCACAAAAAACTGTTACTGTAACGCAGCAGTTCGAGGCTTTCGATGGTGACCGGCGTAGCAAACAGCTCCCTTTTCAGTACCGGCTGTTTAAGTATTTCATCGAGCCGGGCGTAATCTGGTTTCCGGGCCTCTGGGCCGGAATCCTTAGTTTCGCAGCCGCCGGATGATAGCGGCAATGCAGCGGCAAGACCGGTACTTATAAAGTTTCGACGATTTATTCTCATGATAAAATTTCCACTTTCTGCAACAGCTTAGGACTCACTCATTTAGATATTTGTTTTACTGCGATTTTCCATTTCTGCGAGATGGTCCACACATATTCCCGACCATGTTTCTAAAGTATCTTTGACCCCCTGCAGTTCAGCAGAAGTCATAAAGGCCATTTGCGTAATCATCTGTTCCCGCTTGTTAACGTTCGGAGCTTCCAGGGCCCAATAGTGAACTATTCCAAGATGCACACTTCCGACCTCATTGGACTCGTCGTTAAGAAGGGCAACGATGTGATTAGTGTGGCTTGTTTCTACGGAAACTTCCTCGGCCACCTCACGATCAACGGCGGCAAGATATGTTTCATAAAAATCCGTATTAAATAACGGCATATCATCGGCCGGATTGATATGGCCGCCTATGCCGATCGACCTGTTTCCGACCAGGCGTGTTTCTCCGGCCCGTTTTCCTCTGACATAGCTAAGATATTTACCATCATGACCCATTATCACGTACGGAATAAGCTGCTTATAGCCGGGATCTTCTTCTACCTGCGACCTGTTCATGAAACAGGGAACTCCCTGGACGAAGATTTCGCTAAGATAACGATCTACATCAAACACAAGTCCATTAAATATGCCCACCTGCTCGAGAACTTTCCGTTCTATCACTAACACTTGTTCTTCCTGATTCATGCGATTATATTTACTCCGTTATTTCAGAAATCATTGACCATACAATCAGTTGCGAGAGAATTAAAGGGTGTCCGGTACATTTGCTTTCAGAAATCCATCTGCCGACCTAAAACTTGCATCTTTACTTCTGTCTCTTATAGTTCGCTAATGAATAAGTTAAACTATTTCGTCGGTTTTTCAAGCCAAAAAGTGCATAAGAGCGCAAGAAGGCCGAAAACTAACGACTATTCACTATTAACAGCATATCTCAAGGGCTAAACCCCGTGAGATTGGCAAAGCCGGCATCTCATAGGGTAAATCAACGAAATCCAAAGTTATTGACTATTTCTTGATTTTAATTCGTGGCTAATTTGAAAAAACAAGCTTGTCCCTTCAACTACGTTCAGGGCAGGCTCTGAGCAGTGTCGAATGGAGCCAATCAAAGCAAGTCGGAAATGTCGTAAACGTGCGTTTCTAACCTTTCGGGCAGCGATTCGACCGTTGCTATCATGATGATGCCGTCCTCGACGATGTAGCCGAGCTGGTCATAACCGCCGGAAACGGAGGTCAGAAGGAGCTTCAACGCCCTGCCGGGAGAAACTCCCGATATTTCATCCATGTTGATAGGCGTCGTCCGGTCGATATCGGCGTTGTCGTACAAATCCTTCCAGATCACGACTA
>CAZHBL010000634.1:0-3306 GCA_964530105.1 uncultured Pirellulales bacterium
TGAAATTGATTTTGAAACTCTCGATGAGCTGATCGAATTTCAGTTAGAGGGCGGTATAGATGGTATAGTGCCCGTTGGGACGACCGGTGAATCGCCGACATTAAGTTACGAAGAGCATAAAAAGGTCATTGAGAGAGTGGTTAAGGTTGTTGGCGGACAAGTCCCCGTAATAGCAGGGGCCGGCTCAAACAGCACCGCCGAAGCGATTGAATTGACCTCATTTGCACGGAAAATCGGTGCCGATGCAACGTTGCAGGTCGGCCCGTACTACAATAAGCCCATGCAGGAAGGCTTTTATCAGCATTTTAAGGCGATTGCTGAAAATGTTGACCTGCCGATCGTGTTATACAATATACCTGGCCGTAGCGGGGCGGGCATGACACCGGCGACAATCGCGCGGTTGTCTGAACTTGAAAATATTGTTGCGATCAAAGAGGCGACCGGCAGTCTGGACCAAGCCAGTGAAATTAGTACTCGATGCGATATAACAATTATATCGGGCGATGATTCTCTTACGCTGCCATTAGCCTCGGTCGGAGGTAAGGGCGTAATCAGCGTAGTGGCGAACATTGTGCCGGCAGACGTCAAAGCGATGACCGATTTGATCCTGGAAGGGGATTTTGTCTCAGCCCTTAAATGGCACAAAAAGCTTTTCGCACTGAGCAAGGGGATGCTTACTTTGGCAACAAATCCCATACCGGTCAAGGCTGCGATGGCGATTTTGAATATGGCTTCTGAAGAATTACGACTTCCTATGACGCCGCTCGATGAGGACAAAAAAGTTGTTCTCGAACAGACATTAGCAGACTACGGGCTGCTGAGCTAAAGAACGTATTCGCCGGCACTATCAACTGTGTTTTAGCGGAAGTTTCCTTAAATCGCGGGCTATACTTCGAAATAAAGAGCATTTTTCGAATGGTGTTTGATTGGCAAAGCTGCGGTTTTGCCTCATGCGGATTTATGGTGCAAGGAAAAAGTCGGTCTCACAGGAAGGTGCTTCGCAGCCTCGGTAGACGTCAGTGTCCTGCAGTGTGAAAATATCATCTGTGCCGATGAAACGTGTTTTTAGAAACTCTACCCGACCGTCGCCAAATAAGATGTTCTGTCCACGACGGTTGTGATTTTTGCTGTTAAGGCTTAATAACTGCTTATTGAGTCGAAGATTCAATTGCTTCGAGTAGTCATCGGGCAATTTTTCAAAAAGTGGATTCCAATCTGCCATTATAACGTTTCTACAAAGTAGCTTACCATTAAGTAGCTTACCATTACTGGTCCGTTGGCAATTAATCTGGAAACTGTATGTAACATATCTTCTGCCGGGAAAATCCTTTAGTATACTTAGCTGTGATTGATTCATATCAAGTTTTTCGCCACATTCACATGCCGGACATACAAAATGGGCTGGCTTAACATAGCCTTCTTTTACGAGGAGATAGATACGGCGTGTATTGGAATGGTTCTCATCGCCCTGGTCGCCCACCTTCCACCAGAAATCACCTGCCGAAGTTGCGACGGTTGGATGTTGGCCACCATTGTCGGAAATATAATTGCGTAAACCCTGGAATATGCTGCTTTGCTGCATTTGGCACTGCTGCTTGAATGAATTATAACGGGCATAGCCTGATACGGCTCTGAAAGTTGTGATCAGCAGACTTCCAGCAATCATAAGAACCGCTGCAGTAGCTAACTTTCTGCCAAAATCGGATAGAAGCCAGCTTTTTGTGGTAACTTCACGATTTTGTTCACTGGCAAGTAATTCCTGTAGCCGATCTCGGCTTGAATTCGCTATGCTGTTAAGCCGTAAAATGGTACGATCCACCAGAGAATCAGGGCAGGATTCAGGTTCTATGCTATTAAGTGGTTCAAGGGTGGCTTTGATTTTGGAATGAATTATGGCAGCGTGTTTGCTTGATGAGATTAATGCTTCAGCTTCGGCGGTCTGTTCGGGGGATGTCAAACCTAAACAATAATCAAATAAAAGCTGTTTCTGCTCGATATTAAGCGGAATCATTTGAATTCTTTGCTCCCAACTGATGCCTTCCACTCTTTTGCAAAACGACCGACGGCCGTGTGCAGCCTACTCTTAACCGTCCCGATAGGTATACTTAAAATCTCAGCCATTTGTTTGTAAGAAAATCCCTGAAAATATGCTAAACCTAAGATTTCTCGCAGATTTTCCGGCATATTCGATATAATCTGTCCAACACGCGAGGCTGTTTCATTCTTTTGCAGTTCGTCATAAGGCATTGTGCTGTCGGAAGTAACAGTATTAAGCATATCGTCAAATGACAAATCCTGCGAATCGGCCATAGTGCCAATCGAGACAGCAGATGTACGTTGCCATTTTCGGAGAGCATCCTTCGCTTTGTTCGCTGCTATTGTGAAAAGCCAGGGGCGTAAAGGTCGGTTTATATCGAAGCTGTTCCGGCTGGTATATAACTGTAAAAACGTTTCCTGAAAGACGTCCTCAACAAGATCATGACGGTTTAAGAACTGTCGCAGAAAAGCATAAAGGCTGTTTTTATAACGAGTTACGATTTCACGAAACGCGGCCTCCTCACCGGCTGTGTAGCGAGTGAGAAGTTCCGCATCACTTAATTTTACAAAATCATTGCCCATAATACTATCATAAAAAGAATAATGGAAAACACTACTATTATACGTTATTAGAACAGCAAATTAAATATTATAATTGAGGCCGATTAACATATAAACTCTGAAGCAACTTCTCTACGCCAGGCAAAAATGAAATAGTTTTTGTATGATGTGAATGCAAATAACAATTAAGTTTTTATAAATTTCAAGTATTATAATTTATATCGGACTTCATTAAGGGTTTTTTTAAATAATATTTTTGGACGACTTGGTAGTAAGATAATTCATAGTATGGCTATAATAATATAAGAGATTATATGGCAGATACTAAAGATATGTCTGAGAGGAGATGCCGGAGAGTAAATACTGCTCCCCACATTTTACGAGAGACAGTTTTACACCTGCTATAGCAGGTACAGCAGCGATATTGGAACTTGAATTAGTTAGGGGCCGGTACCGATTGATTCGGTGTGGGCCTCATTTTTTTGTTAAAGATTCCGTCGAAGGGTAGCAGGGGGGGATTTGTTACAGATTTATCATGGTTTCAGTGACCGAACCCTCGGCTTCTTCTTTTCTCATCTGCCGCTGGTCGCGGATGATTATCATTTCCTTGTATAGCTGCCTGTCCTTGATAAAGCTTTCCTTATTCCATCTGTGCATCTTTATGAATAGGCCGTCTTCGAGCAGTTGTTTTTTTAACCTGTCATAATC
>CAZHBL010000635.1:0-3291 GCA_964530105.1 uncultured Pirellulales bacterium
GTTGATGCTGAGGATGTGAAGAAGCAATTGGAAGAGCTTGGCATAATTAGCCCCAGCCTGACGAGTCCTTATTCTTCTTATTCTTCGTCAAGAATTACCAGCGGCGCCAAGCCCCCAATCACTCCACAAACTACTGCAGCAGCAAGGCAATCAACGCTGAGCAGAACTCAGAGGGACGAATACTCCGAGGCTTCCACGGAAGAGCCGCAGGTTATAGTAGTTGGGCCGACGAATTCACTGCTGGTCAATGCGACGGCCGAGCAGCATATTGAGATAGCAGAAATTCTAAGCTATGTAGATGCTGAAACAGACAAACAGGAAATACCTTATAAAGTCTATCCGCTCGAAAACCAGTCCCCGGACCACTTGGCTGAAGTCCTGAAGCCACTGATCGAAGAGACCACTGTAGACAAAGAAGGCAAGGTTGAAAGCGTCAGACAAAAACAGGAAGATCAAATAACGATAGTACCGGATCCTAACACTTTTTCATTGGTTGTTTCTGCGAGTAAAAAGAACCAGGAATGGATAAAGAACCTGATAGACCAGTTAGATAAGAGAAGGCCCCAGGTTCTTATGGATGTCACCCTTGTCGAAATCAGTGAAGAAGATGCTTTCGACTACGATCTGGAGCTGGTCTCGAAATTACCGAGATTCGAACCGGGCGGGCACATGGACAAACTTTCTGCCGTGCTTGAACCCGCAGATTCCGGTTTTCCTTCCGACCGGATTACCGAATTAGGAGCGTTTGTTGGGGGGGCATTAAGCGGTCAGGGTTTTTACGCCGACAGACACATTCAGGCACTCCTGACACTTATGCAAAAAAAGGGTTACGGCCGTGTTCTTGCCAAGCCCAAGATTCTTGTTAACGATAATGAGCTGGGACATATCGACGCAACCAATACCATATACGTATCCAGGAGCTCCTCGTCTGCTACCACTTCCGGTGAAGCAGTAGTGAGTTCAAGCTACACCTTTGATGAATTTCCATCGGGCATTGAGCTTGAGATAACCCCGCATATAAGCAAGGGAAATCTGCTTCGTCTCGAAATAACCATGACACGTTCGAGCCAGGGAACTCCTTCCGGCGGCGAGAATGTACCGCCACCGCCAAAGAAAGAAAACAATATTAATACGACAGTTACAGTTCCTGACAAGAGTACAATAATTCTTGGAGGCATAATACAGTTAGATCAGCAGAAACAAAATTGGAAAGTGCCGCTGCTCGGTGATATACCTCTCGTCGGAGGACTCTTTAGAAAAATTGGTAACAGTAGCAATGATACGAGACTGTATATATTTGTTAAAGGTGAGATATTGAGACCCGATGAGAAAGTCGCTGGCCTGCCGGACCTGGAGCAAATATCCGATAGGAACAAGATGGCTTTTGAGGAATTCGAGGAAAGGTTCCAAAGCTATCAGGACTGGCCCGGCGTAAAGCCCAAGAGTATGGATCCGTTAAAAGTTCTCGAAGCACAATAGTAATGAAAGAATTGCTTATACAAACTGCAAGGCGGACCGGTCTACTCGATGCCGAGCAATTGGCCGGATTCTTCGAAGAGAATACCGGTCAGGGCCGACTTGACGAGGCTCTGCTCAATTGCCCTTACTTTACGGAAGATGCCGTACTGAGACTGTTTGCCGAAGCGCTCGGCTGGGAGTTTTTGCCGGAGATATCCCCAAAGACCGTGCCTGCGGAATTCATAGAAGCCGTCCCCGCGATGTATGCCCAGCACCATTATCTGGTCGGTATAAAACCGGATGTTGATAATGGTGAGCTTACAGTGGTCTTATCTAAGCCGCTGGATGCGAATGCTCTGGACAACGTCTCGAAGATGATGGGCCTGCCGGTCAGTGCGGCGGTATCCACTCGCGCTGCTATTACTTCTGTAATAGACATCGCCTACGAGCAGAAGACGACGGTCATCGAGGAAGTAGTAGAAGAGCTTGATTCACAAAACCTCGACCAGCTCGTTGACGAGGTCGCCGGTTCGGACGACCTGCTTGACGTGGTAAATCGACCGCCGGTTATCAGGCTGGTCAATGACATTCTCTTTCGCGCCCTGCAGTTGCGGGCCAGTGATATTCATGTCCATCCTTATGAATCAAAGATTCAGATTCGTTACCGTATAGATGGTATTTTGTATGATACCCTGAGCCTGAACAAGAATGTCCTGCCTTTAATTATTTCACGTATCAAGGTTATGGCCGGTATGGACATTGCCGAGCGCCGGCTTCCACAGGACGGCAGGTGCAGTGTTCGGCTGGGCCAGCGTGAGGTCGATTTGCGCATCAGTACCGTGCCGACCAGCTACGGCGAGCGCAGCGTCCTTCGACTGCTCGATAAAAGCACCGGGCTTTTCGGATTGAACGAGCTGGGATTGTGCAATGAGGACCTGCAGAAATTCGATTCTTTGCTCACCCGCTCTCACGGAGTGATTTTCGTGACAGGCCCGACCGGTAGCGGAAAAAGCACAACACTTTACGCGTGCCTTAACAGAATCAACTCGGCCGAGAAAAACGTCATAACTATAGAAGACCCGATTGAGTATCAGCTCGAAGGTATCAGCCAGATTCAAGTCGCCAGCAAGAAAGGAATGACTTTTGCCACGTCGCTGCGTCACGTGCTGCGTCAGGACCCGGATGTTATAATGATCGGCGAGGTTCGAGACATTGAGACCGCCCGTATGGCGATACAATCTTCGCTTACAGGTCACCTGGTTTTCAGCACTCTGCATACTAACGACTCGGCGGGTGCGGTCAGCCGACTCCTGGATTTGGGCGTCGAACCGTATTTAGTAAGTTCATCGCTGATTGCCATAATAGCTCAGCGGTTAGTACGAAAAGTGTGTCCGGATTGCAAAGAACCTGTCAAACCATCGTCCCACGAATTAAAAGAGCTTGGACTGGGTAAAATGGATGATGACGGCGGTAAATTCTTTGTCGGCACAGGCTGTGAGAGGTGTTTTCAAACCGGTTATCGCGGCCGAACGGGCATTTATGAAATGATGTTGATCGATTCCGAAATACAGAACCTCATATACAAAAGAGAAAGTGCCGGTACAATAAAGAGGTTTGCTCTTAACGCAGGCCTGCAGACCCTTCGAATGGACGGTGCCAGGAAAGTGCTTGCCGGGACAACAACTATCTCTGAAGTATTGAGAGTGACACAGGCAGACGTAATGTAATTTTATTTACAAATAGTCCATATTTAATAATAAATAATAAAATGCCAAGATACCACTATATAGCGATAGCCGCTAACGGCAAGAAAGTCAAAGGGGCAATTACTGC
>CAZHBL010000636.1:0-3290 GCA_964530105.1 uncultured Pirellulales bacterium
TTATCGGATTGATCCTGGTTTTGAGCCTTTTCGTCTACAGGCCGTGGTGTCATTTCTTCTGCCCGTTCGGCCTGATTGGTTGGTTGGCCGAGAAGGTCAGCTTCTTTAAAATAAAGGTGGATTACGATAAGTGCATCTCCTGCCGGGCCTGCTCGAAGGCGTGTCCTTCAACAGTGATGGATGCGATACTCAAACAGGACCGGATAATCCCGGATTGCTTCTCCTGTGGCACCTGTATTGAGACATGCCCTGTAAACGCGATATCATTCGAGCGAGGAAAACGTCAAAAACCTCCGGCTGGGAAATTTGATAAAGAAGTGATGAGCGATTAAAAGTGAACACAGTTGTTGTAAGAAAGGAACACTTGTTAAATGGCTAAGAGGATACTAATTGTTGGTGGTGTTGCGGGCGGCGCATCAGCCGCGGCAAGACTTCGCCGGCTGGATGAAATGGCCGAGATCATTATGTTTGAAAGAGGTGATTATATCTCCTTCGCCAACTGCGGACTGCCCTACTACATCGGTGGAGCTATAAAAAACCGAGATGATTTGCTGCTCCAGACTCCGGAGTCATTTAATAAGCGGTTCAATACTGACGTCAGAGTAAAAAGCGAGGTCGTTAAAATCAACCGTCGCGAAAAAACGGTCGATGTCATCGAACTTCCTACGGGCAGGAAATACACTGAAAGATATGACCGGCTGATTTTGTCGCCGGGCGCCGAGCCCATACGACCGGCCATCGACGGTATCGATTCGAGCAAGGTCTTTACACTGCGAAACGTCGCCGATGTGGATCGGATTGACGAGTATATAAAAACCAATAATCCAAAGAAAGCCGTTATAGTCGGAGCCGGTTACATCGGACTGGAAATGGCTGAGAATCTTCACGATCGAGCCCTGTCCGTTCAGGTCGTTGAGATGCTCGACCAGGTTATGCCGGGCCTGGATAAGGAAATGGCAGCGTTTCTGAATAATCACTTGAAGGAGCGAGGTGTTGGGCTGCAGTTAGGTGACGGCGTTTCATCGCTACATCAAACGAGTTCGTCTCTTCGACTCACGTTGAAATCCGGAAAAGAGCTTGATTGCGACTTTGCCATGCTGACAGTCGGCGTCAGGCCCGAGGTAAAGCTTGCTAAAGAAGCTGGCCTGGAAATCGGCTCGCGTGGCGGCATAAAGGTCAACGAGCACCTGCAGACGAGCGATCCCGATATTTACGCGATAGGCGATGCCGTCGAGGCGCGGGATTTCGTTCTCGGCAATGCCGTGCTGATTCCGCTGGCAGGACCGGCAAACAAACAAGGCAGGATGGCAGCGGACAATATATGCGGCAGGAATCGCACATATACAGGTACACAGGGCACCGCCATCCTGAAAGTCTTTGATTTGACCGCCGCGATGACCGGCGCCAGTGAGAAGGCCCTGTCAAAAACTAATATCGAATATGAAAAACTGTATCTCCATCAGGCCAATCATGCCGGTTATTATCCGGGCGCCAAACCTATGCACATAAAACTGTTGTTCGGCAAACCGGAAGGTAAGGTTCTGGGTGCTCAGATTGTCGGGGCCGACGGTGTTGATAAAAGGATTGATGTTTTTGCCGTGGCGATTCGAGCCGGGATGACCGTTTTCGACCTGCAGGAGCTGGAGCTGGCGTATGCCCCTCCGTACGGCAGCGGAAAAGATCCGGTCAATATCGCAGGCTTTGCCGCGGCGAATATCCTCGATGGAACGGTTAAGATAAAACATTTCACCGAGCTTCAAAAGGAAGATTTTATTCTTGATGTACGCACGCCTGCGGAATTTGCCAGAGGCAGTGTCCCGAACGCAAGGAATATCCACGTGGATGAGTTACGCGGCAGACTTGACGAACTGCCGAGGGATAAGACGATTAATGTGTATTGTACAGTTGGATTTCGTAGTTATGTTGCCTGCAGAATCTTGATGCAAAACGGATTTATCGCAAGAAATCTTTCTGGTGGGCTTATTACTTACCGCTCATGAGGAAATAAGGAGCTGTTGGAAACTTAAACTATACGGTAGCGTAGAGAGGAATTTTGTTGTATATTAGGATGAAGAAAGGCTAAATCAATGAAGATTGTTAATGCCAGACGTGCAGAGATACTGCCAAGAACCTGCATAGTATTGAAGCGGCCAAACTATACGATTCAGAACATGCACAAGTCATCCGTATTACTATGGAGCCGGGTAAATCGCTCGGCGAATTTTCAATCATTGCAGGCCGCAGGAAGTGATATTTATAATCAATATCCTCTGGAGGTAGCATTATGCCAAACTTAGCCACTAAAATAGGCGGAAGGAAGTTTATGTGGGATAAAGGTCATTATTCCACTGAAGAAGAAGCTCATGAGAAAATGGCCCAGTATGAAAAAGATGGTTTTGAAGCAGAGCGCGTGGAAGAAAACGGGGAGTACCTTATTTATACACGCCGGCTTGTCACTGAAATAGTACTCGAAGAAGGAGGTCAGGCACTATGAAAGGATCCGTACTTGTCATTGGAGCCGGTCCGGCGGGGATGCGTGCAAGTTCTGAACTTGTGAATCAGGGATTCAAGGTTATCCTTGTTGAGGAAAAGCCCACGATCGGCGGTAAGATGGCTCAGATTGACAAAATGTTCCCCTCGAACGAGTGCTCTACGTGCACAATACTGCCCAAGATGCTTGAACTGACCAGCAATCCCAATGTGACCATAGTCTCGTTTGCAGATGTTGAAAGCATTGAAGGAGAGCCGGGAGATTTCAAAGTCAGAGTCACCAAGAAACCGAGATATGTCGATCCTGCAAAATGTACGGCCTGCACGGACTGTTTTGGTGTTTGCCCTGTTGGAGGCATTCCGATGGAATTCAACTTTGGCAGGAGTACTTCCAAAGCGATCTCGTTTTATTCACCGTTTCCGCCAAGAAAGGCCTTGATAAATCCTGACAAATGTACTTATCTAATTGAAGGAAAGTGTGGAGACAAAGAAATCCCGCCGTGTGTCGAGGCATGCAAGCCGGAAGCCATTGTATTTGAGCAGAAGCCGCAGATAGTGGAATTTAATGTCGGAGCGGTCATACTTGCAACGGGAATTAAGGAGGTGAAAGCCGGGCTTTTGGAAAAGTATGGCTATTCTAAATTCCCTAACGTACTAACAGGGCTCGAATATGAGCGTTTGCTTTCCGGTCTGGGACCGACGAGTGGTGTCGTGAAGCGCGATGATGGACGGGAACCCAAGTCTGTTTGCTGGTATGTTCTCGATCAAAGTTCTCCTATTGGCTTTATGACTGCGGTTGC
>CAZHBL010000637.1:0-3286 GCA_964530105.1 uncultured Pirellulales bacterium
AACATCTGCTCTCTTGTCAGAATTTACTCGGCGAGGGTCCTCGATGGCATCCGATCGAAGCACAATTATACTGGGTTGACATCGAAAAGCATCAAATTCACTCATATAAGCCCGGGGATGAAGAATATAAGAGTTATGATATCGGAATCGAGGTCGGCTGCTTCGCTTTCCGCAGCAACGGAGGCTTCATCCTCGCCACCGAAAATGGATTTGCATCCTGGTCTCCGAACGAAGACTTGGAGTTTATTAGCGATCCAGAAGCTGGAAAAAGAGGGGCGCGCTTCAACGACGGTGCGGTCGATATCATGGGGCGTTTCTGGGCAGGCACGATGACGGCTGAGGGTAAAACGAGCAGCCTCTATAGACTTGATCCAGATGACCTTGTACAACGGATGGAAACCGGGATTTGGATTTCTAATGGTATCGATTGGAGTCCGGATAGCAGCCAGTTGTATTTCACTGATTCACCTCTTAAAACCATATTTGCTTATGACTTCGATCTTCAGGCTGGCACGGTCAGTAATCGCCGCCCTTTGGTTATGACTGTTGACGAATCGGGAGTACCAGATGGCCTTACTGTCGACGCAGATGGCTGCCTATGGAGTGCCCGTTGGGATGGATGGAGGATCGATCGATACGATCCTCAGGGCAAGCTCATTGAAGCAATCGCGATGCCATGCCAGCGGCCAACAAGCTGTACGTTCGGGGGAACTGACCTCAGTACTCTCTATATCACATCTGCAAGGACCGGCATTAGCCCTCAGGATCTAGAATCCCAACCCCTTGCTGGCGACCTTTTCATGATTGAGACACAATCCCAGGGACAGCAGGAAAACTTCTTTCTGGGCTGAGATTGCATAGAAAATTTACTTACTTCTATAGGTTAACGGAGAACTATTATGAATGTTTGTCAAGGGATTCCAGCTTCACCGGGGATCGCCATTGGCCCGGCATTCTGTTTTCAATCAGCCGAGCTTAAGTTTGATCAGAAGACGATCAGCGCCACCGAGCCAGAATTAGATCGATTTGGGAAAGCCCTTGAGACAGCCTCCATCCAGATCAAATCGATCAAAGAGAAGGCTCTCCTAGACGCTGGCATCGAAGAAGCAGAAATTTTCGAAGCCCATTCAATGTTCCTAGAGGATCCGGCGCTGGTCGGTGAAGTGCTCTCAAAGATTGCCGCCACCCACTGCAACGCAGAATGGGCGCTCGATCAGGTCGTGAACGCGCTGGCCGCTCAGCTCGAATCCCTGGAGGATGAGTACTTCCGCGCGCGCGCAGCTGATGTGCGCGATGTCGGGGAGCGCGTGATGCGCGTGCTGCTCGGTCTCCCCGAGTCCGATCTCTCTTCGCTCCGCACACCCTCAATCATTGTTGCCAAGGATCTTACCCCCTCCGATACGGTCCGCCTCGAGAAATCCCTCGTCCTGGGTTTCGCCACGGCTGAGGGTGGGCCCACAGCACATACCGCCATCCTGGCGAAGGCTTTGGCGCTTCCGGCTGTAGTCGGGGTTGGACCAGAATTGATGGATGTTTCCTCGGGCCAGGAGGTCGCACTGGATGGGATACGGGGGTTGGTGATCCTGGAACCAGACGCTGATACCAAAGCAGAGTTCGCGGACCGCCAATCCCGGTACTTGATCGAATCGAGCAATGCCTTGTCCCTCGCCCATGAGCCAGCCGTAACCAGCGATGGGATAAACGTGGAAGTTGTCGCCAATGTAGGAAATCTTGACGATGCGCGGCGTGCGCTGGAGGCCGGCGCCGAGGGCATCGGGCTTCTGCGGACGGAATTCCTCTACCTTGACCGGAGCACCGCACCGAGCGAGGAGGAACAGTATCATGCCTACCGGGATATCCTCGAGGCGATGGGGGAGCGACCGGTAGTTGTGCGCACACTTGACGTCGGGGGAGATAAGGAGCTCCCTTATCTCGATCTCGGTACCGAAGCGAATCCATTCTTGGGCTGGCGGGCGATCCGCATGTGCCTCGACCGGCCGGAGTTCTTCAAAATTCAATTGCGAGCCCTGCTCCGAGCCAGTCCTGGGCACGATCTGCGCATCATGTTCCCGATGATCGCAACCCTAGAGGAAGTTCGGAGTGCGAAATCCCTCCTGTTAGAAGCGTCAGATGAGATCAAAGCGGAAGGGCATGTTATCACAGATAAGCTTCAGATCGGGATCATGGTTGAGATCCCCGCCGTCGCTGTCCTCGCCGATCAATTCGCGCGCGAAGTTGACTTCTTCAGCATCGGGACCAACGACCTGACCCAATACACCATGGCTGCGGAACGAACCAACGATCGCGTCGCTCATCTAGGCGATGCCATCCACCCTGCCGTCCTGCGCCAGATCCAACGCGTGATCGAAGCCGCGCACGCGAACGAGATCTGGGTGGGACTGTGCGGTGAGCTCGCCGGCGATCCAGAGGCGATCCCCATTCTCCTGGGTTTGGGACTGGACGAGTTCAGCATGGCGCCTGCTTCGATCCCGAGGGCAAAAGCATTGATGCGTCGCTGGTCCCAAAAAGACGCGGTGAATCTTGCCCTTGAAGCCGTTGACCAGGATAGTGCATCCAGTGTGCGCGAGATAGCGCGGTCGGCCAACGATCGCCGCGCATGACAGCCGAACCCAGAAGAATGGAGGCTCAGTGCATATGACGAAACAACCCGTTCGCCTCGTCTGGACCGGCGGACAACAATATGTTGGGACTGACAGCGGACGGCACTCGATTGTTATCTCATCCCATGACGATGAGAACAACACTGGCATGCGCCCATCAGAGCTGTTGTTGCTGAGCCTCGCCTCCTGCAGCGCGTACGACGTGGTAAGCATTCTGCGTAAAAAACGAATAGACCTGCGGTCGGTGGAGGTAACAGTTACGAGTGAACAGGAACCCGATCCACCATGGACCTACCACAAGATCCACCTGACCTTTAAAGTTGACGGGAGAGGAGTCAGGCAGCAGTCTGTCGATCAGGCTATTGAATTATCCTTGACCAAGTACTGTTCCGTCGCCGCGACACTCCGCGGAGAAGCGCAGATCACGTTCAGCAGCGTGATCGAAGCTGCGGAATAGCCAACGGGTCCACCTGGACTCCGGTGATCTGATGGGTTGTCGCATATATCGTTTTTCACATTAAAGGATAAAATCCACCTTCAAAGTTAGCCCACCTCGGAAATTTCAGTCCACAGGAGCATGCCGCATGAAAGCGATCCGAATCGAGGTCACACACCCAGTTGGTCTGCATGCACGTCCTGCTGCCCGGTTCGTCCAGACCGCCTCT
>CAZHBL010000638.1:0-3277 GCA_964530105.1 uncultured Pirellulales bacterium
GACCGAAACTGTCACGACTATGATGCCGGGCCGGTCCGAGATTTTCATGCCGGAAAGTACAAGGGCCAGCGCCCGTGCGCAGCAGGACACCCGCTCCGAGGGAGCCGGCGTATTTGGTTCGGAGTCCATGCAGCAGGAGCAGGCTTTGTTCGGCCAGGGTGCCGCAGCCGCTGATTCGAGTTTGCAGGGACCTGCAACTCAATATGGCCCGTTGGCCCAGTCACGGTTAATGCTGGAAAGCAAATTCCCGACAAGTACATCACTGAGTCCACAGGGCACCGAACGACTTACGCCGGCTCAAATCGGCATACGTCAGCAAGGCCAAACGTCGGCTGCAGAACTGTTCAAGGAGCAGGCTCAAGACATAAGAGACAGAACGCAGTCCACAGGATGGCCAGGCCCAGACTCAACAACTGTTCCGGGTCCGGAACGCCGGGAAAGCAAGTGGGGAAAGAACGAGTCTTTTAAATTCCCGAGCCAAGAGACAAACATCGAGAATCTCAGGCCAGAGTTTGAGATGCAGACGACCCCGCAAAATCGGGACAGCGTTGGAAAACAAACCGCTTTGACCCATCAGGGGATTTCAGCTTTGGAGCAGTCTGCGTCCTTGATGGATTCCGCATCGCAGAAGAACCTTTTTTTGCAAAAGAGCACAAATTGGTCCGCCGTGAACAGAGAGTTTCAAACGGGTCAGGGGCAAACTGACGCTGGTACTCTCGGGACCATAGAGAGGGCAAGAGGCGACACTTCCGGCCTAACAGGAGCCGCCGGGCAGGATCGGCAGCAAGGCGACGTTCTTGAGCGGATAAGGCAGCAGCTCGAAGATTTGACGAATTCACTCGATGCAACTATACAGAGACGTGATGCATATAAGGATATAAGCACTGACCCGGTTGCAAAACGCGAGCAGACGCCTCTGGGATATCAGCAATACGTGCCTGATTCCCGCCAGGTCGTTCCCCGGGAGCGGATTAATTCGAGCGGGATGTTGAACTCATATATGCCGCAGGGAGCTGAACTCGGCTTCAACGGAGAAGAGCCTGCCCCGGCAGGAGGGGGGGGGCTTAATCAAACCGATGTCGGCATGCAGGCCGGTTTGGAGTTTACAGGGGTATCGAACTACGAAAATTCTCAAAAGAAAAGTTCTCCGTTGGATGAGCTGAATAAACTTTCACAAGCCGACATATCCGCCGAAGCGAACAGGATTATGGGCCGGCATAAGAGTCTTGATTCTCTATCGGAGTCCAAGTTTAATCAGCACATGCTCGATGCCGAAGAGCATCTGAAGGCGGGCAGGTACTATCGTGCAGCGAGTTGCTTCTCTCTGGCGTCTGTTTATCAGGCGGACAATCCTCTTGCCCTTGCCGGCAGGGGGCATGCATTATTTGCCGCGGGCGAATACGTCAGCAGCGCTTTGTTTCTCTCCAGGGCTGTGGCGATTAGCCCCGAATATCTGCAAATGAGAGTCGACCTTGTAGCTTTGCTTGGTGACGAGAGGAAACTTGCCGGCAGGATTGCCGATATTGAGCAATGGCTGGCACGCAGCGGTTCAAGCCAATTGCAATTTCTGCTCGGTTATGTTTATTACCGAACGGGCCAGCTTATCCTGGCCAAACAGGCTATTGATGCCGCCTATGAGAAAACGCCGGAGTCACCGGCTATTCAGGCAATGAAAATTACGATTGATAATATGATAATGCGACGGTGACAGGCGCCGGCCCTTGCGTGCTATCCAGGAAACAACTCACATATCATACCCCGTGTTATTCCAGCACTTGGCATCGGCCCCAGGAATATTGAGACCGTTCTTGTGGTAATTTTAACTTAGCGAGAGATATCTTTTTCAAGCTGCGCAAGCACGGTTCTGACTTTTGAGATCTTGTTACCTTCCGGTCCGTTCCAGCGAAGCTCGCCATTTTGCTGGATCATTCCTTCGATTTTTTTGCAGGCTAAAAGGACGGTGGCGTGATTTTTATTGCCCATTACCCGGCCGATCTCAGATGAGGACATCTTCGTGTGCTTTCTCGTCAGGTACATGCAGAAATGGCGGGCCAAGGCCACGGTCCTGTTTTTCTTGGAAGAGTGGATGCTCGTCGGAGTGATCCCGAAAAAAGTCGCCACGGCCGATTCGATATCCGATACATGCACAATCGGATCGCATCTTTCCAGGTGTTCGGCCAGAACAGCTTTGGCCATTGCGGTTGTGATTTTTTCATTTTTTAGTGCCGTAAACGCAATTAATTTCAGCAGGGCACCTTCCAGCTCCCGCACGTTGGTACGCATATTTTCAGCGATGTATCTTATGACACTCTCGGGAACAAGTTTATTAGCGTTTGCTTTTGTATAAACGTTTTGCGAACCGCCCCTGTGAATATTATTTGCATATTGTCTGCATATCTGGCAGCGAGTCTCCATGTCGGGGATGTCAATTTTGACGACCATTCCTGATACGAACCGGTTCACCAGCTTTTCGGACAGTTGGCCGATCATCTTCGGATGTGCATCGGAAGCAAGGACGACCTGCTTACCGGCAAGATTAATTGTGTTGAATGTATGCAGAAATTCTTCCTGCATTGAAGGCTTACTGGCCAGAAAATGGATATCGTCTATTACCAGCAAATCCGTTTTACGCATACGCTGCCTGAACGTTTCAAGTTTTTTTGTCTTCAGAGCAAGGATAAACTGGTTGGCGAA
The DNA here is from genome assembly GCA_964530105.1 of uncultured Pirellulales bacterium. Lineage (GTDB taxonomy): Bacteria > Planctomycetota > Phycisphaerae > Sedimentisphaerales > Anaerobacaceae > JAFGPJ01. The sequence continues at coordinate 2,695 of CAZHBL010000638.1, forward strand.
ATCCTCCGCAGAAAGATACATCCAATTTGTTTGAGGCCGCTTCTCACATACTGAATTGCATATCCCCTGCAGTAGATGTGTTTTGCCGACGCCGTATCCCCCGTGAACAAAGAGCGGATTGAACGGGCTTTGTTGCTCATTGACGACTACTCTGGCTGCGTTGTAGGCCAGCTCATTTGACGAACCGACGATAAAAGTGTCCAGGTTGAGCTTTAGCCTTTTCTTTTGTTGTTCACCCGCGGCGGATCTTTTGGTACCTCGGTCTGTTACGAAACGGGATTGATGCTGGTCCTTTTTCGCCGTAGTTGAAGTAACGGCTCTCGAACCGGCCCTGCGGCCGGAAAGCTCCGGATCGATAGTGAATGTAACTTTTGTGTTCTTGTCGGTCACCGACCGGACGACTTGGCTGATTTCATCGAGAAAATGGTTTTCAATCCAGTTCGCGATGAAAAGGTTTGGTACGCCGACTTTCAGGTATCCGCCGGCGAGCGTCATTTTCGTTGAGTTCTTGAACCAGATGCGATATTTCTGCTGTCCCACTTTATTGGCAAGAGCTTCGTTGATTGCCCGTATTTGGGATTCC
>CAZHBL010000639.1:0-3277 GCA_964530105.1 uncultured Pirellulales bacterium
CTTTCGAAAGTTATGGTTCGCCTCTATGCGAATTTCTACCTCTGGCCATTGAAACAATGCCATTTTGATATACTATAAAAATCTTTGCAAGAAAAAATTTCAACAAATCAAATAAAATATAAATTTTTTCTCGATACTCACCGCTCAATTTGAAACTATGAATAGATGACTGAGAATTTTTGTAATAAAATGGTAAGATGCATCGACTTATATAGCGACGGTTCGTCACAGGCGGAATTAAATGAAGCTCGTTTGCTCTGCTGGAAGCTAAATCAAAGCCGGGACAAGGCAAAGAAGTTCTCAATGAGGCTTGTAAGTGATTGATTGGCAGTTAATTATCAAAGAACACGGCTCTGCTGTATGGCAGACTGCATACAGATTGTTAGGCAACGATGCAGATGCAGCCGACTGTTTCCAGGAAACTTTCGTTTCGGCTCTGAAGTTCTGCAGTCGTAAACGAGTGCGGAATTTTCCAGCACTATTGACCCGGCTGGCTACCGCCCGGGCGATAGACCAGCTCCGCCGCCGATTTCGCCGGTCGCATTCTGAGACAGTTCCTGCTGACTGGACTACTTTGCAAAGTACAAATCCGTGTCCGTCCCAACAGGCGCAACATAACGAGTTGACAGAAGGATTGCGAATATCGCTAAGTAAGCTGCCGACACAAGAAGCACAAGTCTTCTGCCTGAGATATCTGAATGATATGAGCTATCAGCAAATTGCAAATGAGCTTGGCATAAAGGCTAATGCCGCCGGTGTGCTGCTGCATCGAGCCAGAGCTAAACTACGCGAATCTTTCGAGTTATCGATGAAAGAGTATAAGTGAGGTTATATTATGGAAGAAAGCGAAAATAAATTAGAAAAAGCGGTAGAAGCCCTAAAGAACGAGCAGATTCCCCCGGGCCCGCCAAAGGAAGTTATCAAATCGACTATGGCAATGCTTAATGAAGCCGCAGAACAAGCAGATACGGTAAATCAAAAGCACCGAATCCTGATTTTAGAAGGTCTAAGGGCTGCAAAAAGCCTCCCTAAAATCGCCGCTGCGGCGGTGCTGCTTATTGCTGCTGGTTACATTACGGGCAGACTGTCAGCACCGCGAGCACCGGATATGGAACAGATTCGAGCTGCTCTTGAACCGGCTATTCGCCAAAATCTGCTCAATGAAACGAAACAATATATGCAATTGGGCCTGGCAAACGCTTATGTCCGAATCAAAGATGAATTGAGCCAGCAATACCGTCAGGAACTGAATCGCGTAGCGCTGCAGTCCGTAGCTGCTTCCAACGCCGTAACAAATGAGCTGCTCACAGAGCTTGTAGAGTCTTTCAATGAAGCGCAAAGCCATGATAGGCAACGGATTGTGACGGCTCTCGAACAGATAGAATCGAGAAGGCGGCAAGACAGAACCGACTTGAGCAACGCTTTGGCAACTTTGGCCGTGCAGACGGAAGATGAGCTGATACGAACCAAACAGGATATGGCACATTTTTTATCGAATACCCAATCAGATCAATCAAATCGGGATGAAATCACAGACAATTAAAATTGAAAGGACAGGAAAATGAAAACGCTTACTCAAACAATCATTCCAATCGTAGTATTAAGCTTGTTGGCGGCGGGTGTTGTTTCGGCCAACAACGCCTCTGATGAGGAAATCCAGGCTACAAAGGCCGACATTGGATTGATACTTGCGCAGGCCCAATCAGGCCAGCCCGCCGCCCCTGTACTTCCTACTCCACCCACGCCGGCGACTCCTCCAACACCGGCTCCTCCAACAGCGGTTACTACTCCAACACCACCGACTCTGCCAACCATTAGTAAGAACGTCTATAATCTCACCAATGCCCTATCTTTCGGATCGAGGACCGGCGGTAGCGATATGGTTCTTGTGATACCCACCGAGCAGACCAAAACAGAAGACCTTATTGCCATAAACGAAGATATGAACGTTATGTCCCGCATTTTCGAGAAAAACCTCGAACAGGATAGCATCGCGGATAGCATCGCAACTTCACGACGCGGTCTTTTTATCGACAGCCGGGATCCCTTCGGGATGTTACTGGGAGGCAGCAGAGGTGATATACAAAGCATGTACCTGCAGGGCTATGGAGCGTTGTTTATGCTGAAAGTGGATTTGCCGCTCTCACCTTCGCCTGATACGCAGCAGGAGCAGCAGGAGACTGAGAAACAAGAACAGGGCGATTCGGTTTGGAAGCAGACGGTACAGGAAATGTATAATCCGGAGAAAGTCAATAGAATACGTCGGCCCGAGCAACAGCAGGTGAAATACGATCCTGAGAAGGTGGAAAACCTCAAAACAACCCTGATAAAAACCCTCAAACACGCAACGAATATCCGAGTTTTGAAGCCGGATGAATCGGTGATTCTGACGGTTGTCGGAAGCGGTGAGGCTACAGGTACTAAAATAATAACGGCAACTGTTGCCGGAAATAATCGACAGGTAATCGTACAAGAGAAAAATGCTAATGGAAAAACGTCAATGAGGATAGTAAATGGCAACTCATTAGATGATATAGGATTATCTTCGCCCACAGTTCTTGTTATTCGCGTGAAAAAGTCGGAAATTGATGCCTTCGCGAAGGGCGAGCTGGATTTTGACAAATTCCGGGCAAGCGTGCAGATGTTCTCCTATCCTTATCTGGGTAGCGTAGAGGTACGTGGAGATTCTTTAGGTCTTTATGGTGAGCCTCTTTCTACCGGTTCCAGCAGAAGACGGTAGACTACTTTTTTCGTGTCTTTGATATCCGAAGGATAAGGTGCATCGCAAACCAAGGCCGGGCTAATTACGCTCGGCTTTTTTTATGAGAAATAGCTGGTCGAGCCGGGCCGCAGGATTGGACAGGGAGAGGAAAATTGTTTATAATAGTATTTGTCTTGTTTGAGCAATTAAAAGAAAGGTAAAAAAGATGTCTGAAAATGTGAATCGCAGGGGCTTTCTCAAGAAATCTATAGTTGTCCCAACGGCTGCCCTTGCTTTGAGTTTTGAAGAAAAAGCTTTATTAGCGGCAACAGCGCGAAAACCGGCTGCCGCAATACCCTCAATTTCTGCTCAGGGGATGCCTATGGGCAAAATCGGCAACATCAAGATCAGCAGAATCTTTTGCGGCGGCAATTTAATCAGCGGGTTCGCCCACAGTCGGGACTTGATTTACGTTTCAGGCCTGCTGAGCCAGTACTTCACTGACAATAAAGTGATGGAAACTTTCGAGATATGCGAAGAATGCGGAATAAATACCGCGATACTCCGGCTCGACGA
>CAZHBL010000640.1:0-3270 GCA_964530105.1 uncultured Pirellulales bacterium
TCCACGATGGTAATAATCTTCGCGGTGCAGAAGCATCACAACGTCTGCGTCCTGCTCGATACTGCCGCTCTCCCGCAGGTCGCTCATTCTCGGTCTGTGTCCCTCTCGACCCTCCGGAGACCGATTCAACTGGCTCAAAACCATAACCGGAATATTCAGCTCCCTGGCCAGGGCTTTGAGATATCTCGAAATCGTAGTGATCTCCTGCTGGCGAGATTCAATCCGTCCCGAGCCGAGATTCATTAACTGCAAATAATCCACCATGATACATTGTATATTGTGGCGGCTCTTGAGCCGTCTTGCCTTGGCGCGAAGCTCAAGCGGCGTCAGCGTCGAAGTGTCATCGATATAAATGGATGCTTCGGAAAGTTCCGCGCAGGCATCAGCCAGCTTCTTGTAATGCTCATCGCTCAGCAGGCCCCTTCTGACCTTCTGGCTGTCGATTTCGCTAATGCTGCACAAGAACCTTTCAGCTAACTGCTGCCTGCCCATCTCTAACGAGAATATCGCAAGCGGAGTCTTTTCGATAAGGCCGAGGTGCTCGGCGATATTCAATGCCAGGCTGGTCTTTCCCATGCTGGGCCGACCCGCGACGATAATCATCTCGCCGTTTTGAAGGCCGCAGGTCAGATCGTCAAGCTCATAATAACCGGTGGCTAACCCCGTAACGTGACTGCCCTGACGATTCTCGATTAGCTCGAAGGAGCGAACGACCAAATCCTTGAGCGCCGTGGCACTACCACTGATATTTCTATCCGTAATGGCAAATATCCTCTGTTCGGCATCGTCAAGCACCTCGTGGGATTCGCCCGTCTGGTTATATGCGTTTTCAAGAATCGCGCCGGTGGTGGAAATAAGCTCGCGCAGCAGCATTTTGTCTTTGACGATCCTCGCGTAATAGGCGACGTTTGCCGACGAAGGCACAGAGTTCAAAATCTTCGCTATATACTCAACGCCGCCTGCTTCTTCAAGACTGTCGCGCTTGACAAGCTCATCACGAAGCAGAACGGCATCTATTCCGATGCCCTTGTTTTTTTCGTAAAGCGTAATTAATGCCTCGAATATGTGGCGATGCTCGATGCGGTAAAAGGCGTCTCGTTCCACAATCTCGACGACATCTCCGATACATTCCGGATCGATCAGCATCGAGCCCAAAACCGCCGCCTCAGCCGCCAACGATTCCGGCATGCTGCGCAGTGTTGCAAGCGTGCCGGTAACATCCGGTTTAGCATTCACAGATCCTGCCGGCTTAGCTGTCTGACGTCTTTGTTCACCTGCCATAATCGGCTTCCTGCCTATATTTATAAGTCCAAAATACAGATAGCAAAAAGTAAAATTAGAGAAGGGCTCCCATTCCGCGGGAACCAGGTAATTACCGCTTTGCAGCAATCCCATAATTTAGATTTTATATTTTTCTTATAGGTTTTTTGTTCCAAAGCGGCATTTTACCCATAGACCAGCCCATAGTCAAACACTTGTTGCCGTAATTATTGTCCGGCGTGGTTGGAACGGATTCCAACAAGAAAAATTGTTATTACATAATCTGATTCGATGTATTTTCACCTTTCTTTTCGATTCCGTTTCCTTCTTTTCATTTGCTGTGTGTTGTTTATCTACGCTAAGTCCAGCTAATTGCTTGGTTTGCCAAAGCTTTTGCGTTGACAGTATAGAACTGAGAATCGTTGTTCTCTGGATGTTTTTGGAATGTATTGAGGGCCGTTTCATACCAATTGGGTGTGAATACAACGCTCAATTGGCTTCGAGCAGCACATTTTTTCTCTGCTGTCTATCCACAAGTCTTTGTTAGCCGCTTCATCAATTTATTTAAGTAACGGCGTGATCCGCAATTTATAAAGACTTGCTTGCCTGCGTTGTACCGCCGTAAGCTCCCATGTTAATGCGGTCACCGTTGGAATCCGGCTCTTCACCGATTGGATCGTCCGGATCCCCGGCGTCAATACAGGGGCTGGTTTTCTCATCAACGACCCAGCTTTTGCTCTCCGGATCCCAGCGCCCGGCTTCTGAGGCAAGATGATAATCTGCGTTCTCAGAATCTGCGAACAACGGCTCGACATCGATATTGCCGTCTCCTTCCCAGCCGCCCTGAATGTCGTTGAAGCGAATAACGTATTCTTCTTCAGGAAAGACTTCTTCTTCTTCAGGAAAGTCTTCCGGCATGCATATCTCATTCTGCCAGATGATATTGTTGAATACGGGCCGTCCGTAATCCGGGTCCCAGGGATACAATGGCGTTACTTCAAGATGCAGCCCGCTGGGCCTGTTGTGAACGATTGTATTATTAATGATCGAAGGATATCCCCACCAGGTCATGATGCCGCCGCCGAGGATGCTTGAATCGTTGTGGGCAATAATATTATTTGCGATCGTGCCTCCGCCGTAGGCGATGTACATTGCGGCGCCCCCGACGTCGGACGAATTATCCACGATTCGGTTGTTGGTAATCACTGCTTCCGAACCGTCCGTTAACATTATCGCACCGCCGTATTCGGCATGATTGTTAGCGATCAAACAGTGGTTGATCATTGGGCTGGAAGGGACTGTGTAGCCCGGTTCGGCGTCCCATGAACCGCAGCAGAGAATTGCTCCGCCCATAATATTCTCATAACCGCCTCCTCCGGTACGCGGTTTCTTTGAGTATTCGATCGTGCAATATTCCAGCGTGTCTTCGTCCCCGCTATTGACAAAACGCAGGCCGAACCATCCCTCATCGGTATCTGTCGCTGTAAAGACAATGTTTTCCTCTTCCGTACCGAGCGCGCTCAAAGTCGCTCTGTAGCCGACCGTCAATTTGAAATGACCGGCAAACTTGACCACCACACCCGGCTCGATAGTCAACTCTTGCCTTCTTGGGACATGAATATCCCCCGTTATTGTATAGGGACTCTCGGCTTTCGTCCAGGTGCCGCTGACCTCGCCTTCGGAAATAATCGTTCCCGTGACTCCGACGCCACGTAGAGCAACAGATTTAACCGGGGCATTGCTGCAGCTCGAACGAACCACGAGAGTATCGGTATATATCTTCTCCTCTAATGGCTTGAATCCGATCTCCACGGTTACGGAATCGCCTGGTGCCAGCAGATAGTCGTCAATCGGAGTGACAATCGAAAAGACGCTGTTCACGTCCGGAATAATCAGGCTTTCGACGCTGAAGTTCATATTGCCGGTGTTGACAATATCGAAGAAGATGCTCGAGACTGCATCAAGAAGTACGAAGCCCGCATCGCCCGTGACAGAGGGGGCGATTGTAAT
>CAZHBL010000641.1:0-3259 GCA_964530105.1 uncultured Pirellulales bacterium
ATTGAAACGGTTTCCTATGGGCTTTTCGCCGCATAGCAAATGGCTAAACCACACAGTATCTATAAGTCCGCAGCAGACAATCGTAGATGAATTTCCCAATAGCAAGGTTAGTATTACGTTTCCAAGTAATGTAAAGGTATGGCAGACAAGTACCAAGAAAACAGTCCTGGGTGAGAGTTCCGAGTTGCTATCCGGAGGCCAATTTGTAGTTGAAAACCTGCCCAAGCTACTATACCTTGAAGGAGTTTCAGGCTCTTCGACATTCAAGAATATCGAATTAAAAGCAACGTGGCTGCCAAAAAGTTTCAGCGATGTCGTCAAGGTAACTGCTTTCGAGGTATATTTGACTGGTTTATTCGGTTTTGGAAGCCAGCAAGACGACAATGACAAAAAGTTAAGTAGTTTCAGTGCCAGTTCTGACAAATGTGGCAAAATTAGCTGGGACGATGCAAATGCCGATGGAACTAAGGGTGATATGGACTCCAACTGCGAATATTTTTGTAACTGCATGGAATGTCAGGGAACGGTTAAACCCTCCGGCGTTACTAATGAGGTGGAATTCGACATCAAGCGTGATAAATGGGGAAAAGCCTGGGAAAAGTTACAAGGTGGTTCATGGACCTTATTCAACAATTCAACTCCCTGGAAACCCGATGACTCGCATAATGATGATGAAGATTTGACACCTTCTACAAGTGATCATATATACCAAATCGATGGACCTGGTATCACAGTAAAGAATCGTGGATCTACATGGGACTATATTGCTCATATCTTCGATTTCCGTGAGTGGGTTATGGTATCTATCGATAGCAATTGGTATCAATGTTCTAATTACTACAAATGGCACAGTAAATGTTACACGGAACCGAAGGACGCAAATTACATGACAAGAGATTCATTAAGCTTACAGCAATTAGGATCTGGATGGATAACAGTTCCAAGTAGTCCATAAGAAAAAAGGAGAAAGAAAATGAAGAATGTAAAAATTCAAATTTTATCGATAGGATTTTGTCTGGTAGCAATGGCTACTTTGGGAATCGGATCATCGACGTCAAGTAATGTTCTGCGGGTGTCAGAAACAAATGCCCCAAAATCAAAACAAATAGCACAGCAATTGGTCGTCACCGGCCTAAAGTCTGATAACATGAAACAAAGGGAAAAGGCTGCTGAAGCTATTCGCAACGAACGTACTGAAATTATAAAGCAGTTGATTGAATTTGCCTCAGAGAATGTGGAACCATTACCTTCCAGCGACTCACGGTTCATTGAATATCCTTGGCACGATTTAAAACATTTATCTATACTCCTGTTAGGAGATTTGCGTGCGATTGAAGCTATTCCTGTTTTATTAGATAATCTTGAATACAAAAATCCAAGGAAGCGAGCTGTGCCTGAACTCTTGAATAAAGACGGATGGTATCCTGCAGTAGAAGCACTATCGAAGATAGGTATGCCGGCTGTAGAGCCAACAATAAGGAAACTAAGCGGTTATGAGCCAAATAGCAAAGGCAGTGAGCTTTGCTGCTGGATACTGAAAAAAATCCTGGGCGTGAGGTTGGCACGGTTACGCCTTCAGATAGCTATCGAAGAAACACGAGACAAGGGTGCAAAAAAGAACCTCACAGTAGCGCTACCCTATTTCAAAACGGACCGTGAAAAAGCCGAAGAAGAACGCGCACACCGCGAAAAAGCCGATCGGTAAACATCCTCAAACAAAATATAAAATGGTTCTATTAATGTGTTAACCATTTACGTATTGGGACTACGATTATCAGACAGATACACGGTGAGTGAACGACGAGGATGAAGAAGACCCGGGCGGATATCGTGGGCAGCAACGAGGAGGGATTCGTCAAACTCGACTTTCTTCTTGTCTCCACCGCGTTTCAAACTCTTCTTTTTGCGAGCGCTTTCAACCAGAATTCTCCTCATCGCCTCGGCAGCAGCCTTGAAGAAATGTCCTCTACTGTTCCAATTTGGAACCGCTCCCTCCACGAGACGGATATAGGCCTCGTGAACCAAAGCCGTTGCCTGGAGCGTCTGGCCCGGCCGTTCCTGTGACATCTGCTGTGCAGTAAGAAGACGTAGCTCTTCATAAACCAGTGGAAGCAGCTCCTCCGTAGCCCGGGCATCACCCTGTTCGATGGCGTTCAAGATTTGCGTAACATCGGTCATGTTCCATTATCCGCATTACCTAATAGGATCACTATATTGTACTAAGAATGAAGCGATGGTTCAAATACTACCACAAACAAATTTAAGTTTGCTATCCCGGGTACCGAGAATCCAGAATCAAGTATCAAAAATCCTTCATTTCCTCGAGCTCTTCATGGTGAACCCAAATCTGTGATTACTCCGTGAGATAGCTTGTCCCTTGGGGGGCAAAGCCGTCATCTCACAGGGTAAATTAGTGGTTAATTCCTAATATTTTGATAATTTCACAGGGAAAATGATAGGAAAGGAAAGGAATTGCTTAAATTATCCATATCGTGCGGGCGGGCACGGGAAGTCCCGCCCCGCTTTCAGGGATGTTTGGCTGGCCGGTCAGTTTTAGTCCAGCCAGGTTCCCAAAGGTACTTGTACTTCTTCGAGCTTTTGCTCTTTCTTTTTTTGTTCGAGCGATTGCGGCTCGGCCACTTTTCGATAGCCTAATGCCTTTATGACATCGAGGACTTCCGTCCACGTGGGGAAGGGCCTTGTATTTTTCCGCTTATATTCGTCGATGGCCATGAGAAACTCGAACTGCTCATCGGACATTTGCCCTTCTTCGGCGGATTTTCGGTCATCGGCCAGCCTTCTGCCCGGCCCACGCCGGCGATCCAGGCCCAAACGCCTGTCGACAACACTGCCCCGGCGATCCTCGCCTTTACGACGCTCTATAGATTGTTCTTTATCCATTTTAAAAGTCATCCTCGAAAAAGTCTTCGTCGTCGAAGTCGCCTTCATCTTCGCCTTCCAGTGCGAAATCATAGAAATCATCGTAGGCGTGCTGCGACTCAATTATTACATGGGCCTCGTCAAGAAATTCTTCGGGGACCATTACGGCAATCTCCTTGGTGCCAATTTCATGTGCCTGCGGCTCGGTTATGGTAGCAGAGATATCGTTAGCCTCCAGAAGACTCTTGTATTCTGTGGCCTGCTCCATATCCTCGGCAAAAGCTACAACCACATATCCTTCAAGCTTTGCCTGCGACTTTTGGCCTTTTTTAGAACGCTTAGCCATTTTATTCCTCCACAACAAAATATTTTCCCAAAC
>CAZHBL010000642.1:0-3258 GCA_964530105.1 uncultured Pirellulales bacterium
AAATCAAGGCAAAACGCAGGCAGGTCGCAGAATGGTACCGTCAAATGCTGGCCGACGAGGACCGGCTAATCGTTCCGTCCGAGCCGGCCGACTGCGATATGAGCTGGTTTGTCTTCGTTGTCCGGCTCGTAGAAGAATTTACAATGGAGCATCGAGACCGGATTTTACAGCAGATGCGAAGCCAAAATATTCAAGTTAGCAATTATTTTCCACCCGTGCATCTGATGCGATTTATCGCCGGGAAATTCGGCCATAAGCCGGGCGATTTTCCCATTGCCGAGTCCACCGGCGCCAGGGCAATCGCCCTGCCATTCCATAATCGTCTGACGAAAGGTCAGGTCGCTATTGTCTGCACGGCGTTAAAACAGCTTTTAGCCGGATAAAAAGCTCACTTTTCGCATTTTCCATTTGGCATTCGTTGTTTTTCATACTATTTTTTAATAGAGACGAATATAAAAGGCCAGCTGGGGGGGACCGGCCGATTAAACGTTTTCTTTAGGAAGGGAGAATTTTCGTGAAAGGCTGGAGAACCAAATTCATTTTCCTGCTGATCGTCTATTTTGCCGGCTTTGCAACCGCAATCTACATGTTGGCACCCGCATCCGAGGGTAGCGGCGAAAAATCTTTTGGCAACATCTCATCGGCTTCAGCGTTTGATTCACAGGAGTTTGCGAAATCTTTTAATGCCGGTATGCACAAGTGCCTTGCTTTCGGTAAAGAGGCAGCCTGGCACACGGCCGAATTCATCAAAGAAAAACTGAAGGAAATGCGCGAAACGTAACGCGACCGGCGTGTTGGCAGTTATGAGAACTCCCTGAGTTGCTTATTGAACATCCGCAGTTGAACGTCAATCGCGCTGAGCACCCAGTCGATGTAGTGCAATGTATGGACGGGCCTACGGTGCCCTTCTTTCATCAGGCCATCTTGTACGGTTCTTATAAACCTGTCGATATTCTGACGGCTTATTTCCGTCGGTTTGGATGCCCATTTCTTCAATTCCTCATATTGCTCCTGTAATCTTGGATTATTCTTTAATTGTTCGGCAGTCAAATAATCGGAGGGATTGTACGATAGCTGCAAACCCTTCAGGCACATGATTAAAGGCTCATAATTCACTCTTTTTTCCAGTCGTATAAATTTATACTGCTGGACGTGCGTAGTTGCCTGTGCCGGTAGTTTGTTAGCTATGTCGTCCCCGCCCAGATACCACCTGCGCTTGCTGGTTCTGGCAAAGACAAGCTCTTCACCGTACTCGTACTGTTTAATCTCGTCATGTCCCATCCTCGAAATCCAAAGTCTGCCGGTGCTCCTTCGCTCCGGACCGCCGCCGAGCGCCAGCAGGCACTTGACAAAACTGAGTGGCAGAATCTTCTGATTGTCGCGCTGGCTTTTACGAAGCTGGAGAGACAGATGCAGGCTATGGGGGCGGACATCATAGAAATTGACAATCTCATTTATCAATTGATTAAGCAGCCAGGGATCGGCAGTTGCCGGCCGAGACAGCTCCCCTGCGATATTCAGCCTTCCCGGGGCAAGCTCAAGAAAGCCCCTTCGTCGTGACTGGTCGGTTGAACCGGAGTGGTCGTCAATATATCCGCCGAGCTTCCAACTCAAAACATCCAGACGAAAATCATAGAAGTATTTGAATCCGTCATATACGGAGTCAAATGCTTTTTGGATGCTCCTTTGCGGCTCGACGGCCGCTGCTCCGACATTGCTCAATTCCAGCTCAATTCCAAGCGGAACCAGCCCGGGCTGAAGATGCGAACGAATTCGAGATAGATGTGCTCCGGCCACGCGAGTGTCAAACATGCTTTTTGAAGCACGTACGCCGTATTTAACATAGTCAATAAGATCGTTTTTTTCATAAGGCATTGTCTGGAGACATTCGTCGACTATCATATTAACGGTATCATGGTTTGAATTTATCATTTGCAGAGCCGCCAGCAAACTCACCGACCGGATGAAATATCTTTCTGAAGTGCGCATACGCTCAAGCTCGAATCGAAATCTCGACTGGAGTTGTTCGTCGATCTGGTTGATCAGAACCTGCCTAACAACTAAAATCAGGTATTTTTTGATAAACTGCTTTGCCTGAGGATCGTCGTAAAGGTGTTTTATGCTTGGCCGGGGACGGTCCAGCTCATGTTCGAGATAATAATCACTTACGGCATCCGTATGATAATGACTCATGACCAGGTCGCGCTCAGTGGTTGCGAGCAGCTCTCGGTCGGCCCGGCGTTCCGAGTCGGCGTCAACGGTTCGTTCGCCGGGACGGGTACGTCTTTTGATGAATTTCTCGATGCGCTTTCGCAGCCACAGCTCGTGTATCAGGTTGACGTGGAACCTGTCACCGAAATGTTTTTCCATCGAGTCGTGAGTAACCAGGTAGGCTTGGGCTTCGACGGAGCCGTTTGCCGTGTTGACTTGAACGGTCTCTCTCTCGTAACGCTTGCCTTCATACCTGTCTATTCCAGCCATCGCCGCGGCGGGAACATCATGGATTACAAAACCTTCTATTCTCGAAGACGGCGCTGCAATGGCATAGTAATAAACATTATCCGGGCTGACCCTTCGATAGTGCGGCAGCAGAGCAGGTTCGGCAAAAAGGGTTTTAATGTCGATTTTAGATGCTTTTCGTGCAAAACTCAATCCGCTGACTGATTGAAATATTCTTCTATCCCGCAGTGAGCCATAGATAAAGAGATTTACTTTTCCTTCTTTCATACTGAGTATATCGAATTCCGTTCATCATATTGAGTTTTATCTATCAATTGCCGTTTCGGATTCGCCTTTGCAGCTTGAAGAGTTCTTTGAATGCACGCGAAATCACTCGTAAATTCGCACCGGTCTGTGTGCCGGCGGTCCGCGGATAATGATGCACGCCTTTCTGGATTATACGGTAACCGTTGCGTGCGGCCCGCGCCAGAATCTCGGCGTCAATCAGAGCGCCTGTACTCGACAATTCGATTTTGTCAAAAATCTCTCTCTTATATAATTTAAAAGCACAGTCGATGTCGCGGATTTTCAGACCGAACATCGCGCAAACCAGCCTGGTCCAGCACCAGGCATTGATTTTGCGGATTATCGGGTCCCGGCGATTCAGCCGATAGCAACTGACAATATCGTACTGCTCCATCAGTCTCAGCAATGGCGGCATTTCGTTAATATCGAATTGGCCGTCGCCATCGGTATAAAAGACCAGCTCTTTTGTTGCCGCTTTGAAACCGGATTGCAGTGCAGCTCCGTAACCAAGAT
>CAZHBL010000643.1:0-3255 GCA_964530105.1 uncultured Pirellulales bacterium
CGTATGCCCGGTGGTGTGGGAGGACGGCGGGAGCAATCCCGCCTCCTACCCGATCTTTGTTGGGGCAAAAAGTCTTAGAAAAATTCATTTTCTTATGTCCAAATCCACAAGTCAATCGTGATATAATAGTGAGCAGCGATCGTTGTGATAGCATAACGGTGTTAGTGGATGATAGAAGACGAACTGCTAAAATGGAAATTCAAGGCCGGCAGTAAAGATGCGCTGCAACGCATCTATGAAAAATACCGCGACTATCTGCTGACACTGGCGATGGCGCTTGTAAATGACGCCGGTCTGGCTGAGGATATTGTGCAAGACGTTTTTGTTATATTCGCCCAGTCAGGCGGCACATTCAAGCTACACGGCAGCCTTAAAAGCTACCTGTTAACTTGTACTCTCAACCGCTGCCGAGACCAGATCAGGGCACGCAAGCGCCAGCCGCTCAGCCTGGATGAAGATATACCCATGCAGTCGGACTTCGATCCGCCGGATAAACGCATGATAACCGACGAGCAGTCGCGGCTGGTTGCCAGCGCCATGGCGCAGCTTCCATACGAGCAGCGGGAAGTAATTGCCCTGCATTTGAATGCTGCAATGAAGCTCAGGCATATTGCCGGACTGCAGAACGTTTCGGTCAGCACCATCAAAGGAAGATACCGGTACGGCCTGCAGAAACTGCGGTCGGCTCTGAATGGGAGACTGTAAATGAAACCTGCAGACGAAATAGAGAATGTTGTTAAGAAAATGTCCTTCAAGGCCGGCCCCGAAATGAACAAAGACCTCTGGGCCGAAACCTCAAAGGCAAGAAATGAGTTTCACAAAACAATATTGGCTCCAGGCCAAAACAATACAAGGAGAACAATCATGAAAAGTCCAATTGTAAAATTAGCCGCTGCGGCGGTGATTATTGTCCTGGTTGTCCTGGGATTATTTGAGTTCATCGGCCCCGATAAAACTTCCGGCGTCGTCTGGGCCGAAGTCGTCAGCAAAGTGGGAGCCAGCCGGGGATTAATCGTCCGATGTACGGATATTAGCTCCATTCCGTCCAATGAAGATGACTATTCAATCACATACACCTCACCAAGAAACTGTCGAAGGGACTTCTACAAAGACGGGCAGATTATCCGGACCGGCTATGTAGACTTCACAGACTCCGAAACAAATACCCTCATAGACGTCTTTCACATACACAAGCTCTGCTCGACTACCATATATAAGAAAAGCGAAAATGGGCTCTTTCTGGAGTGGCGCGATGACTGGACGAATCCCAGCTTCCTTGTACAGAACATATTATCCGCCGAGCATAGCAAACTCGGACAGAAAACCATCGAGGGGGTATTGTGCGAAGGTATTGAGACGACCGACCCGGCTTGTTTTGGCCCCTTGCCGGAACAGGTCAACAATCTGAAAGTGGAATTCCGATTGTGGGTCAGCACCGAAACAGGCTATCCTGTTTGGTACGAAAGTAAAATGAGTGGCGAGTATGAAGGACAGGAGTGGGGGGAATCTGAGAGTGTAATGGATCAGTTCCAGTGGGACGTGGAACTGGATCCGAGCATCTTCGAGCCGAACATCCCGCCGGATTACGAGAGGATCCAATGGCCTGGGATCAAAGAGCCATAACAGACAAATCCAGACGCCATATAATCCAAAAGGCCGGGCTGGTTTCAGGCTCGGCCTTTTTTATTCGCTCCTGGGGCAATAAGTCTTGGAAAAATTCATTTTCTTTAGAACTGTAAGGGTAGTGCAAAACAGATATGCTCATTCCGGCGACGGCTTTATTGATTTTGCCAAATGTAAAAGCTTGACAGCCGGAAATCATGAAGGAGAATATTTGGTCTATTACAGTCAAGACAATTGATGCTGGGAGTCGTGCCAAGGCAATGAAAGAACGTAGATACGACATCGACTGGCTGAGGGTATTGGCCATAGTGATGGTCTTTTTCTTCCACAATGCCAGATTTTACGATCCTTATCCCTGGCATGTCAAAAATGCCGAACAGAGCTTCGGTATGTTTCTATTCGTGGCCCTTTTGAACGCATGGATTATGCCGCTTTTTTTCCTGCTCTCGGGTGTTGGCTCGTGGTATGCACTGAAATCCAGGACCTCCGGCCGGTATCTTCGTGAGAGGGTTTTGAGGCTTTTGGTCCCTTTGTATACCGTGGGCGTCTTCATTTTGCTCCCACCTCAGTTATACTGGGACAATCTCACCAACGGACGATTTTCAGGTTCATTCCTGGAATTCTATCCATCGTTTTTCACGGATTTTTACTTTAACTGGCTTCCTCCTTTCGTTTTTCCCTGGCCCGGACACCTCTGGTTTCTTGCCTTTCTCTTTGCGATTTCCCTGTTTTGCTTGCCACTCATGATTTTCCTGAAATCTGAATCCGGAAAACAGTTGATTTCCACACTTGCTCGGTGGAGTGAACGGCGCGGAGGAATATTTCTGCTATTGGTGCCGCTGTTTTTAGTCCAGGCCTGTCTGCGGGGATTTTTCCGTGGAGATCATACTTTTGCCGACCTGGTTTATTACCTGTTCTGCTTTTTGATGGGTTATATCCTTCCTGCGGATGAACGGTTCACGGGGAGCCTGAAGAGGCACGTCTGGATCTGCTTGCCTCTGGCGCTGGTCAGTTTTTGGGCCGAAGGGCAATTGGTCCTGAAGCTTGGTTACCAGCCGCTCCCCGGCCATGGTTTCTCCCCATTGGGATTGTACCTGCTCTTTCAGTTCGTGATGAGTGTGCAAACCTTATGTTGGATTGTGTTTCTTGTGGGAATGAGCGCAAAATATTTGAATTTTCGCAACAAGGTGATGGAGTACTGCAATGAGGCGGTCTTGCCTTTCTACATCTTGCACCAGACGTTTATCCTGTTGGTCGGCTGGTACGTCGTGCGGTGGAACACGGCTATTTTCACTAAATTCCTGGTTATCAGCGCCACATCCTTTGTCCTCATCGCGGCTACCTACGAATTGCTAATCAGACGTTTTAATGGGATTCGATTTGTCTTCGGCATGAGGCTAAAAAAAAGTAAGGTGTGAGCGCTAACAAGATTCAGGCTTGAAAATTAGAACTAAATCATCATAATAAAAGACAATACGACATTGACTGGTTGAGGGTATCGGCCTTTAGAAATCCGGCATTGCTATCTGACCATCAGGATGGTATTATACGTTTGTTTTGTAAAACCCCAATTTTGGTAAAAGACTTCCGCAAAATGAGTGATTTTTGACAGAGGTCAGAGTTGATAAGCAA
>CAZHBL010000644.1:0-3252 GCA_964530105.1 uncultured Pirellulales bacterium
GCGGGTTTCAATCCCGACGGCCTTTTGGCGTGAAGTGTTTTGTCAAGTCGACGGCTGTTGAGCGCGATGCTGGCGTTGGCCAGCGACAATATCTCAACGACGGAACGATAATTCATCTCAAGCCTGTATTCTCTGACATCGGGATAACGCTGTCTGAAGGTAATAATATTTTCAAAACTTGCTCCACGAAAACTGTAAATGGATTGGGAGTCATCGCCTACAACAGCAAGGCTGCGATGTTTGGAGGCCAGCAGATCGACTATAGCGCCCTGTATGGCATTAGTATCCTGGTATTCATCAACGAGAATATGCAGGAACTGATTTGCAAGGGCCGTTCGAACCTGCTCGTGCTCGGTCAGCAGCCTGAGCCACAAGCTGAGCAGATCGTCGAAGTCCAGCAGTTGCCGCTCTCTCTTCCTGGCCATATAGAGCATCAGCACTTTCTCGATCTCGCCGGTCTCACGAATGAACATCGGATAGCGTTTGGCGAGAACATCTTCCAAAGGCTCCAGCGTGTTTTGGACAAAACTGGACATGGCGGCCAGTACCGATTTTTGCGGAAACCGCCGCTTGCGAATGTCCACCCCTGCATCCTGAACGCAGGAAGCGATCAGGTCTTTCGAGTCTTCCCTATCCAGGATTGTGAAGTCCGGGGAGATATCCAGCATTTTACCGTGTCGGCGAAGAATCCGATTAGCGATATGGTGGAATGTGCCGCCCCAAATGTCTCTTGTTTTCTGCTTTACCAGAACCTCCACCCGGCTAAGCATTTCGCGAGCAGCACGGTTCGTAAAGGTTACAAGCATGATGCGCGAAGGATCTACTCCGCTATTAACAAGCCAGGCCAGGCGATATGTCAGAGCCCGAGTCTTGCCGCTTCCGGCACCGGCCACGACGAGCATGGGTCCGGCCGGAGCGGTCGCAACGGCCAGTTGCTCTTCGTTGAGATCCCCCGCGAAGTCTATCTGCCCCGCCGCGCTTCTGGATGTCAGCGTGAATTTCCGTGCCATTTTACTGATACTGTTAAATCTTTATTCCTTGCTGCTTATTTTCTTCAAAGAGCTGCCGGAACACAGGATATCAGAAAATGAATGAAATGTCAGCCTTTTCGACTATCGCGTCTCAATTTCAGATGACTTCGAAGGACAAAACCTGAGGCATCCGTCCGGGCAGAAGATTAATCGGCCTTATAAATACCTGCAAACAGCAAACTTACTCGCTTTATACCTGAAACCGCTATGTGTTTTAATAGAAATAGCTGGAGCATTAAGAAGGCTAATAATCGTGCAGGTTCTCAAAACGACCTGAATTTTTATGTAAAAATACGTAGTCACCACAATAGATGAGTGCGGATGTTAGTGGTATATTCGACTATATAAGCTTTCTGAACAAGAAAGTGCGCATCTAAGCCCCTGTAGCCATCACTCCCCTTCCTTCTGACAACAGGGGCTTTTTATATAACCGTGATAAATACGAATAGAATTGTAAAATGCTTTCGGACTACCGCTGTGGTAAATAAGGACAAGACAACAAACGTCGAGCAAAGGATATAACAATGAGAATTAAGAATTGTCCATCAGAACCGCGCGACTTACGTATCGAAAACACCATGAAAGACATTATTGTAGATAAATAAAACATAACCATCAAAATCAGATTTGGAGAGAATTGGCTAACACTTACAGAATGTTCGAAAAAATAAGACTCGACAACCCGCAGCCATAACCGACAAGTTCTTTATTAATAAGAACTTATGCTCACTTGCGCCGAATACCCCTATATACCTATATAATTTTCTTTTAATTATTTAAATTGACTTTATGTATTATCGGTCATATAATCAAGTTTTAGGCTAATATTACTATCTACCTACGATGAAGAAAAGCTGCTCTGTGGAATGTTGATTGTTCAACTTTTATGTTATTGGGCGAGCTTGAATGACTGACTGGGAAAAAGGCATCATTGTCAGCGAGACGAATAGGACGGAAATCCGAAAAAGAGTAGGATTAGCTGCGGAAGTTTTTGATAGATATGGCGATGAAATTCGCGCTATAATTCATTTTAACGTTAAAGACAAATCCAGGGCGGATGATATTTTCCAGGAATTTTTTATGTCCATCGTCCGCAATCCAGTTCCATCGAACATCCAGGATGTTTCAGCATATCTGTACAGGGCTGTCACAAATGATGTTATTGACGTTTCCCGCCAAAAAAAATGTCATCAAGATCACATTCAGAAGTATGCCGAATGCCGTAAACATTTTGTAATACCAGAAGATCCCCAAAACACTGTTATCCAGACGGAAAACACCCAAAAAATGTTCCATTTAATTGAAAGTCATCTACCCAAACGTCAAGCTGAAGTCGTCATTCAACGGTATGGTCAAGGCTTCAGCACTACAGATACGGCAGAAAAAATGAATGTTAATAAAAAAATTGTTTCTCAATATCTTTCTGCAGCGTTAAAGAAAATGCGTGAATTTGTCTCTGAAAATGGAGATGATGCCATATGATCTCAAATAATCCCGACATAAATTGTACGAATGCCCGATTGTATTACTATGATTTCCTAAGCAAGGAAACCAGAGCAGGCATTCCTGAAGGTGCTTTGCAGCACATAAAGCAATGCCGGAATTGCCAGACAGAAATGGACAGCTTGAAAGATCTGCTTGTACAGGCAGGTGAGAGGTTTGAAAGTGAGCAAAGCCACAAAGATTCAGCTATTAGTACCCTTCTCAGACTTCACTTTGAGTATATAGGCGAACCGGTAAAATGTGATACTGTAAAACCATTTCTCGCCAGCCTGGCTGATCCGCTTTTACAGATAAGGGTACCAACGCCGATAACCACACATCTTGATAAATGCAAGGCCTGCAGCGATGACCTGCTGACCCTGCTGGATATGCACCTTCCTCACAAATATTTATGCCGCTTAGGCCAGCTCCTGGCGGACAAGCCGATTGAAGATGACTTTAGATGTTCACAGGCCCGGGCAGCCATTCCAGCCGTTGTGTCGATGGCTTTCCACGAAACAGACGCTGAAATATTAAAACACCTCTGCACCTGTCCCAACTGCCGCAAACAACTATATCTCCATCGCGAAAGCGTACGTAAAGAATTATTGCTCAATGGGGCGTTTCAAAATGGATTCCCCTGTGAGTCGGTCTCAGCCACTGATATTTACGATTACTGTCTGCCTTACGGGATTGATCCGGCCGATGACCAATATGTTGAATTCCGAGAATCCCTTAC
>CAZHBL010000645.1:0-3251 GCA_964530105.1 uncultured Pirellulales bacterium
CCGAAAGGCAGCGGCCTGGGCACATCGAGCATAATGGGAGCGGTGATTCTCGCGGCGATTCAGCGCATAATGGGCATAGAATTGTCACAGCGACAACTCTTTTACAGCGTGCTTCGCCTGGAACAGGCATTAACAACCGGGGGCGGCTGGCAGGACCAGATCGGCGGGGTAATCGACGGCGTAAAAATGATTGTCACGGAGCCCGAATTTGTCCCCCACGCGAGAATCCATTACGTGCTGCCCGATGTTCTGGATCCGAAAACCAATGGCGGCCGCAGCCTCTTATACTACACAGGCGTCACAAGACTGGCCAAAAATATCCTGCAGCAGGTCGTTGGAGGATATCTAAACAGGCAACGGGCTACAATGGCCACGCTAAAACAAATTCACACGATAGCCGAAGAAGTAACAGATGCGCTCATCCGCAAGGATATAGTGACATTCGGGCATCTGATTGATGTAGCATGGCAGCTAAATAAGCAGCTCGACCCGAACTCCAGCAACGATGAAATCGAATCGCTGTTCGAACGAGTCCGCCCATTCATATACGGCGCCAAACTCCTCGGCGCCGGCGGAGGCGGTTTCATGCTGATGATCTGCAAATCGGCCCAGGATGCTCGATCCGTGCGAGAGATGCTCGAAACCGAGCCGCCTAACGAACGGGCAAGGTTCTTCGATTTCGACATCAGTAACGAAGGATTAACCGTCACCGTTTGCTAAGCCGGACAACTCCGGCATCTTACTGCCAGGGAACGTTAAAGTTCCTGAGAGCACACTCGTGGAATTCGCAAAACCAAAATTAGCTCAGTATTATATGGTCGTTCTCTGCGGTGCCCTTGCGCTTTACGTTGTAAGCTGCGCTCCCGGCGTTTTGTGGCAGGATAGCGGACTGATTCAGTATCGCATCTGGCACAACGATATCGAAGGTTTCCTCGGCCTTGCTATTTCTCATCCGCTCTTTTACATACTGGCAATTGGCGCGAAATATATCCCGCTCGGTGAATTTGCCCACAGGATAAATCTGGTCTCGGCAATCGCCGGGGCGGTTGCGGTCGCAAATATTTTCTTACTTGTGCGCCTGTGGCTCGGCAGGAATCTGCCGGCGGTCATCGCGGCTGTCACTTTGGCCGTATCCCATACGTTCTGGCGCCATGCAAGCATTATTGAAACATACACACTCTGGACCGCCCTGTTTCTCGCCGAACTGATAATGCTGCTGCAATATACCAAAACCAGGCGAGTGAGCTATTTGTATTGGCTGGGATTACTGAGCGGCCTTTCAATCGCCGTCCACATGCTCGCTTTGATACCATTTATATGTTACGCCGTCTTCGTTGCCTTTCTCATGGCTAAAAAAGAAATTCATCTCAGAAACCTGGCGATTATCGTTCTGCTATGGGTTTTCGGTGCGCTGCCTTACGAATATTTGATAGTCAAAAATATTATACAAACGGGCGACCTTACAGGTACTCTGGCTTCCGCGGCTTTCGGTCTCCGCTGGCAGGCAGCGGTCCTTAATGCTTCGCTTTCTATGGGAATGGTAAAAGAGAACCTTCTGTATATCCTGCTAAACTTTCCCACGCCGAATTTTCTGCTGTTCTTCGCCGGCTGCTTCGGGCTATTCAAAATGTCACCGAATCGAAGGTTCAGAAATATCATTCTTGCGCTGACAGGTCTGTTTTTTCTTTTCGCTTTTCGGTATACCATCCCTGACAGGTACGCGTTCTTTATCCCTTTCTACTGTCTAGTTTCGATCCTGATAGGCCTCGGAACGGATACTTTGCAGAATCAGAAAAATCTTAAGGTTCCTGCGTTTTTAATGCTGCTTTTTTGCGTGCTGCCTGTCGGCGTATACGCAGCATTACCATCGTTGGCTGAAAAAATGCAGCTTAATCTCGGTACGAGAAACGATATACCCCACCGCGACGATTACGAATACTTCCTGCGGCCATGGAAGACGGGGTACAAGGGGGCCGAACGCTTCGCCGAGGAGGCGTTGGATCTGCCGGAAGATGACGCCGTAATCTATGCCGACACCACTACCGTAGGCCCGCTTCTATATCTCCAGGATGTCAAAGGAAAATACCCCGATGTGAAGATTGTCTCGGCCACAGTCAGCAGCAAGGGAGCGCCGAAGTTCGATGAGCGGACTATCGGGCAATTGCTGGAAGCCGAGCCGGTATACGTTATTTCGCCCAAACCCGGGTATTGCCCGCAATTTGTGCTTGATCATTACGATTTCATTCGAGCAGGTATTCTGTGGCAGGTAGTTGAATCCAAAGAACAAATTGAACCAATAACGAACAAATGAATCAGCAATCTGTAACAACCTCGAAAAGGCTGGTCCACAACACATTCTTCAACGTTGCTGCATTATTGAGTAACGCCCTGATCGGTTTCTTTCTCATACGCTTCTTTCTCAGCCGGCTCGGCGAGGTTCAATACGGCATATGGGTGCTCATCGGAGGCTCCATCTTTCGCTACGCCCCAATGTTAAGCGTCGGTTTTAATAGCTCGATCAACAGATATATACCGCTCTTCATGGCACAAAACGACAACGATGGAGTCCAGCGGGTTATCAATACATCATTGTTTTTCTTCATAGCTGTAAGCCTCGTTCTTGTAATCATAAGTCTGGTTGTTTGCTTCAACGTCGGTTTCTGGTTTGCGATCGAACCTCAACTGGTGAGGACCGCCGGCATACTCGTGCTTGTTGTCGGATTCTGCTCTGCCTTTGCTATACCCCTGCAGCCATCAACCGCAATCCTAAGCGGACTGCAGCGATATGATATCATCAACATAGTCGTGCTGGCCGTATTGGCCCTGCGAACCATTCTCGTGGTCATATTGCTGCAACATGGTTACGGCCTGCTGACAACGGGAGTCTTGTTCGGCCTGAGTGAAATTGTCATAAGAGTTTTGCATTCCGTCTTTGTAAAAAAGCTGCTGCCCAAAGTGTCTTTATCTTTGGGAAAAATAGATTTGCAACTTTTTAAGGAAATGCTGCCATACGGAATAAATACTTTCATGTACGTGATGGGGGCCATAATAATCTATAGTGCCAGCATTCTGATCATCGGGATATTTATGGGCGCCGCCCAGGTAAGCCAATTCTCTATAGCAACGGCCGGCGTGCTGTTGTTGTCACAATTGCTGCAGGCTTTCACGGCGGCGATAAAACCGGCAGTTAGCGACTTCGACGCCAGAAATGACGCCGCTGCGGTTAAGGAAATAGCCTTCCTGACACAAAA
>CAZHBL010000646.1:0-3234 GCA_964530105.1 uncultured Pirellulales bacterium
ACTCCGCTGTAACTTTGCTACCGTAGTAGGCCGGATCTTTGCCCTGTTTTTCAAGCGCAGCATACGCCTGTCCGACCATTTCAAGTTTTGTTAATTTCTCTATGATCTCCTTTGGTAAGCCTCCGGGCTGATACTGCGCTAATTTTCGCCGTAAGGGACCGACAATCTCCCTTGCTACTGTCATTGTTGATAGGCTGCTGGGATACTTGCCATCGGTATATTCGACAAAGAATTTCAGGACCTCAACAATATCCTCTCCCTCGTTCGTAACGTCCCAGGTTGCCTGTCCGAGAAGCTTATAATCGTCGGGAATCACAAGCTCAAGCTCAGACGGATCCATTGTTACATCCCACTGAAAGTCATCAATCACCAGGTCCATTGAAATCTCACCGTTCTGGGCAGAACCTTTTGCCGTCAGGCGGACCGGCAGTTTTGTCTCGGTGTCAACCCAAAGCCTGACCACAATGCTATCAAACATGCCGCTGCTCAGCACCGATCCCAGCTTCGTGCCCAGTACCGGATCAGTCACCTCGATCCCCCAGACTTTAATGCCGTCAATGGTATCGTGGCCCAGGTCGACGTGTTCGCAGTCGGCCATCGCTTTTAGCAGCGTCACGGGGTCTCCGTTTTCCGTATCCATTTTTTCCACCAGCTCATCCGTGAGGGTCATTTCTATATATTCCTTGTCGGCAGGTATCAAAGTATAAAGTACGCGCTTGTCGAACAGGATATATGATTCCCTTTCGGCGGTTCTCCCGGGCAGTTGTATCTGTGATTTGATATGAACACCTTTATCGTACGAAAGCTTTACCTGCGTAGTAATGTGAGTTATCTGTTCGGCCGGTGCTCCGGGCAGACCCTTTATATCGGCTTTTGTTTTATAAAAAACTGTTTTGATATCCCTGACCTTATCGAGCACTTCGGCAAGAGCTACACCGTTGCCGGGAATTACGTTCAGGCCGATCATTACAGCGACAATTATCATCGCCGCAACGGCTAATTTAGTTACCGGCTTATTCATAATGATTCTCCAAACTCTGACAGTTTGAACTGTCGATTGAAGCCGGTGTTTGGGAAAGGCGTTCAGAAGCTGCTTTTTCAGCTCATCACGATGCCCGGTGTCCGGAGTATCAAAAGGAATATCCTTTATAAACTCTTCGATATATTTTTCGTTATCGTTCATAATTCCACCCCCCTGCTCTTGTTGGCGGCATCTAAATTTTTCCGCAGCTTCACAGTAGCACGCTGGAGCCAGCTGCGTACCGTAGAGGGTTTCTTTCCCAGACAAGCGGCTATTTCGGTTAATTTCATATTCTCGAAAAAACGCAACGTGATGACAGTCTGGTACTTTGGTTTCAAGCTTAACAGGGCCTCTTTTAAGAGTAATTTCTTCTCAAGAATTTTTTCATCGCAGTCGATGGCAGATACGGATTTCTCCCGTGTTCTGATGACAGCCTTTTCAACCACATTCGCGCTTCTTTTTGCACTGCGCAGATGATCGTTGACAGCGTTAGTAGCGATGCGAAAGAGCCAGCTTCGAAAATCAGTCGCCCTGCCGTCAAAAGAGCCGAGGTTATGCATAACCTTGAAAAATACCGTCGAGGTTACATCTTCGGCGCTGTGGCGATTAAACAACCGGCGCACACAATAGTTAAACACATCCTGATAATGCAGAAGATAAAGCTGTGCAAAAGCATCGGGATCGCTGCATGCTCGTTTAATAAGATCCGTATGTTCACTTTCGCTCAAACTCAAGCTCGTATGCCTCATTATCTGCTTTTTTCTAATTTCAACTGTCATCGCCATTATAAACGTACAAAAAGCAAAAAACGTCGCAAAAAAATCAAGAAAAACGGTCAAAAAACTTCTACGAAGCCGCCGCGGCTGAACAACCGTCCTGTGAAATGGTTCAAAGATGTTGTATAAGTCACACAAATCTGGTAAAGAAAACCTCAGATGAGAATTAATTTTTATGCCGGATGTATATAAGAATCCAGCAAGGAACATGACCGTCTTTGACTTTCGATTTATCACTTAAACGTATCTTTTTGGAGTTGTGAAATGAAGAAGCTTATAGATTATTTCATCAAAGGCCTGGTGATTTTCGTCCCTATGGCACTAACAGTTTTTCTGCTGATTTGGGCGTTTGGTAGCCTGGATGCGGGCTTTCGTACCCTATTTAGAATCAAGTTCCCCGGGGTGGGGCTACTGCTGACAGTCGCATTGATCGTTGTGATTGGTTTTATCGGGTCGAACTTCCTAGGCAGGAGATTATTCGCCCTGATTGAAAAGGTTTTTACAGGGCTCCCATTAATAAAGCTGCTCTATTCGGCTGTTAAGGATATGATTGAGGCATTCGCGGGCGATAAAAAGAGTTTTGACAAGCCCGTTATTGCTACACTTGCACCCGGAGGAGCCGCAAAAGTAGTCGGCTTCATAACACAAGATAGCCTGGAGAACCTCGGGCTTTCTGACTATGTCGCGGTGTACCTGCCTCAATCGTACAACTTTGCCGGCAACGTTTTGCTCTTTCCAAAAGAGGCGGTCAAACCCTTGAACATCGAAAGCTCGCAGGCAATGGCCTTTATCGTCTCAGGCGGGGTCTCCAAAGGTTCTTCCTGAAATATATTTTTCTGATCGTTAAGTTTCGCAAAAGGTCTCTGACATGAAAAAGCAGAAAAATCCAAGCGCCAAGCCTTTCAAGGATTTCTGGAGACTGATTAGTCCCCAGGACCTTTTGAGCAGGGCCGGCACGGTAATGATGCGAAAGAGTCCCAAGGCAACGATTTGGACCGCTGGCATTACCTCATCTGGTTACCTGTCAAGCTATCTTGGGCTTCCCGGTTTCACAGGATTGCAGGCAATCGCTGCGCCGTTCATCGTAGGTGGAGGAATGCTCGGCATCGGTGCCGGAATCAAATATATTCCCAGAACTATTTCCAGGAAATTAGCGACTATTGCAGAAGCTAACGACCTGAACCTCATGGAAGACTACAGAAAGTCGCAGGTTATGGAGCATCTAAATGAACTCTGGGACAGGGTTTTCTGGTATGAGTCGGATATCAGATACACTCGTGACCAGAGACTGGCGGAGTATGACCGGATCATCGCGGACAAGAAGTATCTAAGAAAAGAGATTTCCGGATGGGACAAAGGCGTGCTGGAACGCCTGGGGGCAAGAAACGAAAAAGATATAGACGATATTGTCATGGCAATCATAACCGAGAAGCCGCT
>CAZHBL010000647.1:0-3232 GCA_964530105.1 uncultured Pirellulales bacterium
GGCTGGCGATATTGTTTGTCTCAGTGTTACGGGAAAGAATTTATTTCTGGAGTAAAGACCGGTACAGGAATGTAAGGAGATAAAGCGATGCTTTTGTCCACTACGTACTCAATTCACGGCAAGAAAATCATCAAGCACTTGGGGCTTGTGCGCGGCAATACGATACGAGCACGTCACTTAGGCAGGGACATCATAGCCGTCCTGCGAAACATTGTCGGAGGAGAGATTACCGACTATACCAAAATGATAGCCGAATCGCGCGAGCAGTCAATCGACCGAATGATCGAGGAAGCACAAAAGCTCGGCGCCAATGCGATAATCGGAGTAAGATTTTCGACAACCGAAGTAATGCAAGGTGCGGCGGAAATAATGGTATTCGGCACGGCCGTGGTAGTAGAAGAACTTTAAGCCTGGCAACTATAACTCTTGTAGGTTTTAGCAAAAGGAGACCAAATGGATACAATTAGAGATTTTTTGAAGCCGGAGTTGATATGGTTCCTGGTGGGGCTTGTACTGCTGGTTCTTGAGTTCATCATGCCGGGACTGATTATAGGCTTCTTCGGCGCAGGAGCATGGATCGTCGCGATTATCTGCCTTTTTAGCGTTTATGTCGCCAGTTCGATAAACGCCCAGTTAATCATATTCATTATTGCCTCGGTACTGTCGCTCTTGTTGTTGCGCAAATGGCTCAAGGGGATGTTCATCGGGCATACCAAATCACAACAGGATCTGACTGAAGACATGAAAGAATTCATCGGTGAACATGCGGTCGTCAAAGAGAAGATTACACCAAAGGCCGGCGGCAAGGTAGAGCTTCACGGCACAAACTGGGAAGCCGAAGCAGATGAGGAAATCGCAGAAGGAACTGTTGTCGAGATAATCGAAAAAAACAACCTTACCCTGAAAGTCAAGGCAGTATGAAAAACGAAATTGAACGTTCAGTTATTAATCAGAATTAAACATAACAAAATATTTAATTATGAAAGGAGAAAGTCATGCTTGCAGACATTCCAAATAGTGCTGTTTTAACAATCATTATTGTAGGGATAATTCTCTTCACTTTGATTATTTTCATTAAAACCATAAGGATAGTACCTCAAAAACAGGCATTCATCATCGAACGGCTCGGCAAGTATTCGAAAACGCTTGAGGCCGGATTCCACATACTAACGCCATTCGTTGACAGGGTTGCATACAGACACACCTTGAAAGAACAGGCGGTCGATGTTGCGCCGCAGGCGTGTATCACAAAGGACAATATTGCAGTCGAAGTCGACGGCATTCTGTACATGCAGGTTGTAGATCCCAAAAAAGCCTCGTATGGAATAAACAACTATCAGTTCGCATCGGTACAACTGGCCCAGACAACGATGAGAAGTGTAATGGGCAAGCTCGAGCTGGACAAGACTTTTGAGGAACGGGAGACGATAAACAGCGTGATCGTCGACGCTGTGGACAAGGCCTCGGACCCGTGGGGGGTCAAGGTAACACGATACGAGGTCAAGAATATTATGCCGCCCCAGAGCATCAAGGATGCAATGGAAAAGCAAATGCGTGCCGAGCGGGAAAAACGGGCTACGATTGCCGAATCGGAAGGTGACAGGCAGGCAAAAATAAACCGGGCCGAAGGCGAAAAACAACAGATGATTGCTCAGTCCGAAGGCGAAAAGCAAAAACGAATCAACGAGGCCGAAGGCCGGGCTATCGAAATTCTGAAAGTTGCCGAGGCGACCGCTAACGGAATACGGGAAATCGCCAAGGCCATAAACGAAAAAGGCGGTGTCAATGCCGTCAACCTTCGTATCGCGGAACAATATCTGAACGAGTTCGGCAAACTCGCAAAGACCAACAACTCAATTATAATTCCTTCGGACCTTTCCGACATAGCAGGCATGATAAAAGCGGCATCGTCAGTGATAAAAAGCGGGACGGTTGCTGCCGCTCAGACGGAAATTGGCGGGTAGTTGGGATAGAGTGATTGAGCAAAAAAAGTAACTTGTTTTTCTGAGCCTTGCAAGCAGGTATCGGACCAACGGTTTACGAAATGGAAATTGGATGACAATGCAGAATACTCTGTTTCTTCACGAAGAGATATTACTTCTGGCCTTGCAGGATAAGGAAGGTACTATTGCTGCCGGGACGATGTACCAGTACGCAATCGGTGCAGCGCTGCTGGCCGAGTTGTTATTGAGCAAGCGTATCGAAGTTGAGCAGTCCGGCAAGAGAAAGCTGGTCAACCTTATCAGTCCGAGTCCTCTCGACGAGCCTTTGATTGACGAATGCCTTGAAAAAGTCAGCAGTGCAAAAAGACGCTCTGTGCTCCAGACGTGGGTATCTCGCTTTGCCGGCATAAAGAACCTCAAACATCGCGTGGCCCGGCAATTGTGCAGACGTGGCATCTTGAGAGCTGATGAAGACAAGGTTTTGCTGATATTCAACCGAAAAATCTACCCGGAAGTTAATCCCGGACCGGAAAGGGAATTAATCGAACGGCTGAAATACGCCATCTTCACCGACGCCGACGACGTTAATCCCCGTACTGTTGTTCTCCTGTCATTGGCCAACAGTACGGGTATTCTGAAAGTAGTTTTCGATAAAAAGGAGCTGAAAGGCCGCAAAGCCCGTATCAAGCAAATCGTTAACGGCGAGATAACGGGAAAGGCCGCAACTGAAGCCATCCAGGCGATGCAGGCGGCTGTTATGGTGGCCTGTATCACGCCGGCGATCATGGCTACAACGGTTAGTCATTAGACTTTGTCAAACTATATGGATATGGAAGTCGTTTACAAGGCTAATCCTGAGTCGCTGCAGACTGTGCTCGGGCTGCTGCGGAAGGAAGGATTCAATCCTGCAACACTGGAGGATCCGGGTTTAGCCCCGGTTCGAAGCGGAGCAACCTATTTAATCAGCATTACTGTACCAAGGGATGAGGCCGCAGGAGCCAAATCGGTTCTGAGTAAATGGGACGAGGCTCGACAATCGGAAGCCAAACAAGCGACAGGAAAACTCGCCGGACCATTGCTGTTCTCGGTAATGGTTGTTGCAGTGCTTGCCATTATTTTTCTTTTTTTGGGCATTCTTTTGGATGCTGCGCCTTTACTTTTTGTAATCTGGCTTGTAGTCTTTGCATTACTGGCTAAAGTGGTATATAATACGAAACCAGAAAGCAAAAACAGCAAGTCACGGATAAGACTGCGAAGGTAAAGAAAATGGTCGGCATCATATCGAGGCC
>CAZHBL010000648.1:0-3222 GCA_964530105.1 uncultured Pirellulales bacterium
TGGACGACAGCCTCAAGCTCGTTCGCGAGCTGATGATGCCCGACTGGGACATCCATCCGGAGATGATCAGCCACACCTGGGTCATCGACACCAAAACCGGCCGGCCTTATCCCGAACGGACCGGCTACTACCAGGAGAACGCCGGCTGGAGCCAGGACAAGTCCGCCGATCAACTCACCGACTACATGGCCTATGCCCTGCGAATCCTCAAGAATGTTGGCCTCGATTGCGAAGGCATCACGACCCCCGGCGGCTTCGGCGGCCAGAACCGCGACAACCTCGCCAAGGCCACGCTCGAATCCTGCCGGGACGTATTCAACGCTGAGATTCCGCATTATTTCCGCGACCTGTTCACCGACGAGCGCAGCGTCGCCCCGCTTGTCCAATACGCATCCGACCTCGACAGCGACAATCCCAAGTGCGTCGTCTCGATTATCGGCTGCACGGGCGACTGGTTCGGCGGCTGGGATGGCCTGGTCCAAGGCTCGGCCGATAAGCACATCACCGAAGACCTCAAAGGCGGCCGGCTGCCCGAGGTCATTGCCAGGGGCGAGCCGGCGATACTCGTCTGCCACTGGCCCGGCGTCTATTTCAACGGCGAAGAATTAGGTTTCAACATCTTCAAAGAAGTCGTCAGGCGGCTCGAAGCCCGCTACGACAACCTGCTATGGATGAAACAGGGCGAAATCGCCCGCTACTGGGCAGCCAAAGAGCTGACTAAGATCGACAAACAGGGCCGGCAGGTAACATTTACCGCCCCGTTCGCCACAACCCGATTCACCGTACGGCTCAGCGGCAATTCGCAGACACCGCCAATGTTGATGCTTGCCGGAAAACCCGCAGAACTACGCCGGGTGACCGCCCCGCTGCAACTGAAAAGCGGCACCTGGCACAACGACGGCTCGGACGTTACGGTCTGTTTCGACCTGCCCAAAGGCAAATCAGTCCTGGAAGTCTGAGACAATTTTGATTCGGGGCGATTACGCCTTCAATCCCTTGAGTAGTGGGTAACCGCCCCGTTTCTGCAGCATGGTCTCCTAAGTTCAGCTTATTCAACCGGTTCTCCGGAAGGGATCCCTATGACAGCCGGTGGGATTTCCTCGAATAAATGTTCGGCAAGGACTATCAGGTCCTGGACATCGACTATACCATCGCCTAACAGCGTCGGGCCGATAAAACGCAAATAAAAGAGCTGGCAATTCTCTCAAGCTACCAGCTCTTCGAACGTTCTGGGTGTTTTTATTCCAAGGTGGCCTATGCGCTAAAGCTGCAATTTGCTATGGGCTCACTACTCGATTGTAAATACGAACATCGTCGATCAGACCGGAGAAATAGGTTCCGGGCGCCATAGCTTTGCCGGTGCCGATGTATAGCCCATTGGATGAACTCTCCAGACCTTCCTGTGTGTCTTCAGCCACCATGACACCATCAACATAGAGAATTCTATTCGAACCATCCCAAATAAGACCTATCCGGTGCCATTCGCCATCGGTGATGATTGTGTTGGATAATAAGGGATCGCCACCGGGATCCTTTAGCTCCGTCATGAGATTGCCATCTGATGCATCGGCGCAGAGCCAATTCGCTCCACCCATTTGCGACAAAACGGCTTGGCCTGGTGCACCGTCTTTGATCCATGTTAAAACGCTGAATGGCCCCTCTTTTGGATCCGGGACGAATCCAGTGAGGACATAATCATCTACTCCATCCAACTGAAGCGCACCATCGACAATGCCGCCAGCGGGCATCCAAACAGGATCGCCTAAGGCATATCCATCGTTGTCCCCGGCACTATCAGCAGCGAACATACCCTCTACCTCGTCCAATGCCCAGTGAGCCACGAGCGTGAGGTCGTTCACTTCTTCAAACAAGTGTCCAGCAAGAACCTTCAGGTCCTCGACATCGACGATGCCGTCGCCCAAGGGCGTCGGACCAATATCACATAATGACTCATCTGTGCCCCAGTTATCAACGACAATACACATATCCGCAGCGTCAACAATTCCGTCGCCGTTGAAATCGACGACCGGATCGATGGACACCTGCCAAAGGTCCACATAACCTGACCCGCCGGGGCGTGTGGACGCGAAGTATAGGGTAGAACCATCGGCCGAGATGCACGGGTTCTCCTGGTCAAACGAACTGTTGATTGCCGGGCCAAGATTTACTGGCGCCCCCCAGTCGCCATCTCTCGTTGCCCGCTCGGCAACCCATATGGCCCAAACGCCATACTCGCTAGGCCGATTAGAGGAAAAGAAGAGCCGTAGGCCGTCGGGTGAGGGGGCTGGTGAATAGTCATAAACCGGACTATTGAACCTAGAACCAAGATTCACCGGATTGCCCCAAGGGTCCTGTATCGTTGCCCGTGTCGTTACCCATATGTCGAAACCACCCGATCCGCCGGGCCGGTTCGAGGTGAAGTAGAACTCCAAGCCATCTGACGAGATTCTCCCCCCTAAGTCACCGGACGAACCGTTGATGGTCGAACAAAGATTCGTCGGATCGCCCCACGGGTCCTGTATCGTTGCCCGTGTCGTTACCCATGTGTCGTAACCACCCAATCCACTGGATCGGTTCGATGCGAAGTAGAATACCAAGCCATCCGGCGAGATTCCTCCAGGCGACTCGTCAGCCGCAGTATTGATTGACGGCCCGAGATTGACTGGTTGTCCCCATGGGTCTTGTACCGTTTCCCGCGTCGTTACCCAAATGTCGAAGCCACCCTGCCCGCCGGGGCGCATGGAGTCGAAGAAAAGTGAAAGGCCGTCGGCCGATACGGTTGGGACATTGTCCCAAACCGAACTGTTGACAGTAGGCCCTAGGTTGGTGGGAGTGCCGAAGGCGAAATCTGCCTTCGCGTTTCTGCCGCCGATCAGAAGAACACCGGCTGCTACTAATGCACAAAATAGAATCTCTTTTGTCTTTTTGTTCCTGCTCATGATTCATACCTCCAATATTGTTTTATTTTCCGGTTTGCAGTATTATGGTGAGAGCCTTAACTCGGGCGTGCAAACCATCCGCCCGGGTCGTGCTCGGCCGGTGAGTTATTTGCTTGACGGCGTAATCCTCACCGGCTGCTTTTTTACCTTTTGAGTTGTCTATTATTCTTCCATAGATGCATCAGACAAGTTACTTTCGTTTGGTATCTCCTCCTTTCCATTATTATCTTAAAACACTTCTGTAAAATTCATAAATATTTGTAAAATAACGTCTTATGGCGTT
>CAZHBL010000649.1:0-3216 GCA_964530105.1 uncultured Pirellulales bacterium
AGGAACCGCAGCATCAGGACCTCCCGATATTCGGGCGGCAATTCTTTCAGACATCTGTGAACTTTTGCCGCATCTTCAGGAGAGAAAACATCTTCTTCGGCGTGATCTTCAACCGCGATGTTTTCATCCAGCCTCGATACGTTCCTTTTCTTCCTGAGCTGCTGGTAAACCTTATTGCGCGCGATACGGTACAACCACGCCGGAAAGGCATCGATTTCTTTTAGGCCGTGTATTCGTCTGATGACCGTTAACCACGTGTCCTGAAAAATATCTTCTGTTAGTTCGCTGTTGTCCAGCAAGCGGTTTATGAAGTAGCGCAGAGGTCTCTGGTAATGCTCGATAAGCTCCGTAAAAGCATCCATATCGCCGATTTGACAGCGAAGCAGCAATATCTGTTCTCTTAATCTGGCAGCCTTGTTCATGCGCTATTCCGACCTATACAGATGCGCAGCAAGTTGAGAAGTTCAAGAAATTACCAATTTTCCCGATTTTTTCCGAAAAGTCAATTCCGGGCCGGCGATACTTTAAAGCCGGCCATCGAGCGTCTTAACAACAAAAGACTTGCTAAATGGCCAGATAACCATTACTTTATCACTGGTGTTTTGTGGCTTTGAATGTAATGTCAACTTTTATTACGGGAATTTCGTGATGAGTTTAACTGTGAAAAATCCGGGTTTGTCGGAACTTGATGAGCTTTGTATACAGACGATTCGTTTCTTGTCCGCCGAAGCAGTGCAGAAGGCCAATTCGGGCCATCCCGGTATGCCGATGGGTATGGCCCCGGCGGCATACGTGCTCTGGACAAAATATATGAAGTACAATCCATCTAATCCGAGATGGCATAATCGCGACCGTTTCGTGCTCTCGGCGGGCCACGGCAGCATGTTGCTTTATTCGCTACTGCATTTGACAGGTTACGGCATAACTCTGGGTGACCTGAAAAACTTCCGTCAGTGGCACAGCAAGACGCCGGGACACCCGGAATACGAGCCGAACCACGGCGTCGAAGTAACTACCGGTCCTCTAGGCCAGGGTATTTCCAACGCCGTCGGGATGGCCATTGCACAGAAATATCTTGCGAATTATTTCAATCGCGATGGATTCCCCATCATCGACTATAATATCTACGTAATCGCCAGCGACGGCGATCTGCAGGAGGGCGTCGCCTCCGAGGCAAGCTCACTTGCCGGACACTTGGGTCTGGATAATCTCATCGTCGTCTATGATGACAACCACATCAGTATCGACGGCAAAACTGAACTCTCATTCACCGAAGACAGGGCCATGCGATTCAAAGCCTACGGCTGGAACGTCCGCGTGGTCGAAGGCGACGGCAACGATATGGCCGCATTCGAGAAGGCGTTGAAAAATGCCCGCAGGGAAAAGCAGCGGCCGACGCTAATCAAGCTCCGTACGCATATTGCTTATGGCAGTCCGAACATGCAGGACACCGCCGGGGCTCATGGCGCGCCTTTGGGTGAGGATGAAATCAAGCTGATTAAGCAAAAGTTCGGCTGGGATCCGCAAAAGAGCTTCCATGTCCCAGATGAGGTTCAGGCCTATATGGAGAAAATCCGCAGGAAAGGCAAAAGAGCGGAGGCGGCATGGAACAAACTGCTGACCAAATATGCCGAGGCTCATCCTGACCTTGCAGCGCAGTTCAGAGAAGCTGTTGCGGGCAAGTTGCCTGTGGACCTCGATGAGATTCTGCCGGTGTTTGAGCCGGGCAGCTCTGTTGCGACGCGAAAGGCGTCCGGCAAAGTCCTGGCTGCGTTGATGCCGAAGATGCCGATGATTTTGGGTGGCTCGGCAGACCTGACGCCCTCGAATAATACACGGTGGCCGGATGCGAAGGATTTCCAAAAAGATGCGCGGGACGGCAGGTATTTACGCTACGGGATTCGTGAGCACGGAATGGGAGCGATTATGAACGGGATTTCCGTCAGCGGCCTGGCCCGCGCGTTCGGTGGGACGTTCCTGGTCTTCAGCGATTATATGCGAGGCGCGGTCCGCGTGGCTGCCCTTTCGAAGTACCCGACGATATTCGTTTTCACGCACGACAGTATCGGCCTGGGCGAAGACGGCCCAACCCACCAGCCGGTCGAGCATTTCGCCGCCCTGCGAGCGATACCGAACCTGCTCGTAATCCGGCCAGCCGACGCGAATGAGACCGCCCAGGCATGGAAGTACATCCTGGAGCATCGCGATGGCCCGGCGGCGATTCTATTGACCCGGCAGGGATTGCCCGTTCTGGACCAGAGCAAATATACCTCGGCGGTGAATCTCAGTAAGGGCGCTTATGTGCTGGCGGGTGCCGTTGATAAACCGGACGTTCTTCTATTGGCAACCGGTTCGGAAGTCTCTGTTGCTTTAAGTGCAGCCGAAGCTCTTGCAGAAGAAAGTATCGCCGCCCATGTGGTCAGTATGCCTTGCTGGGAGCTGTTTGAAAAACAAAATCAAGAATACAAAGACTCTGTCATTCCGCCGGACGTGACTGCCAGAGTCGCAGTCGAGGCCGGCGTTGAACAAGGCTGGCACAAATATCTCGGCGAAAAAGGCATCTTTATCGGAATGTCGTCGTTTGGCGCTTCAGCACCCGGCAAAGTCTGCTTCGAAAAGTTCGGCATCACAACGGAAAACGTCATCAAGGCGGCAAAGAAATCGATGGCGAATAGTGCGTGAGGTTGCAGGTCAGACGTCAGACTTCAGTATTCTGTTTTCTGTCCTCTGCCCACGGTTCTTTGGATTAGTCAGGAAATGATTCACTATGATTCGTATTCGCTGCATAACCTCTCCGGCCCTTCCTATTGCGAGGGATCGCGTCGCGCAGGTTGAGGAGATCTTCAGTGAAAATTTTCCGATACTGGCCGACTATGCCGACAGGATACCGGAGCTTCTGGCTAATCCATTCAAACACGAGTACCAAACTACCCTGATAATCTCAGAGACGAACCTGGGCAGAGTCACTGGATTTGCTCTGCTGCTGCACTTTCCCGACATTCGCATCTCGTTCCTGGATTTTATAGCGGTTCGCAAGAAACGATGGGGCGGAGGGCTCGGCGGCGCTTTGTACGAAGCTGTTCGAGAATATTGTGAAGGGCTGTCGTCCCAGGGTCTTTACATAGAGGTTCAGCCTGATGATCCCGATCTGACAAAAGATTCCGCCGAATTGGCGCAAAGCCGAAAGAGGATGCGATTCTACGAACAATACGGCCT
>CAZHBL010000650.1:0-3215 GCA_964530105.1 uncultured Pirellulales bacterium
GCGACCTTGAAGGCTATTTCGGCATCATCAAGCTGATTATTCTGCAGGGCGACTACGCCAAGTCCGACATAAGGGTTCGGTGCATCAGGTGCCAGGACGGCGGCCTTGTCGTAGTATTTTTGTGCCTGTTTGTAGTTGCCGACTGAAGCATAACAGTCTCCCATTTCCTGCAAAGCTTCGTAATGCTGAGTCGAATCGTGCTGCTGATCAACATTGTTATGTTTTATGTCCATATCAATTCTGTTCCTTCAGGGATTCCCATCCCACGCTTATTCTTGTTCTGATATCTGTGCCTGTGAAAGCAGGCGACTGCCGGATAAGTGCCGGATCGGGTTTTCAAGCATTTGTTCTACTGTTTTGAGCAGTTTAATCGCCGAATTGAAATCTTTCTTTTCGCGCTTTATCTTTGCCTCTAACAATAGGGTTTCCACAGTTGGCCGTTGCCGGTTGACAATTTGACTTAGTTCGGCTGCCCGTATGTGGTCTCCGGCTTTAAAAAAAGCTTTTGCGGCCAGCCTCTTCATCCACAGTTCGTTCCGGTGGTTTTCAGCGATGTATTCGTAGATTTGGCCTGCTTGACACCAGTTTCCATCTTTTTCTGCCGACCGGGCCTGTTGAAGGAAATTGTCGAACTGAAAAGGAAGCTCTTCGAAATTTGGATGCGTCAAAGCGATGCCGGCTGCTTTTAGAGACTCCCTCACCGGTAAATTCGGAAAGCTTCTGCGTGCGAATTGTAAGTCATCTTTTGTAACCACTACGGCCCAAAGTTCGTCCATTGATCCTTCCGGCTCATATCCCCGGCGGCCATCCGTGCTGTTAATCAGGGCATAAAGCGGGTTCTCCATCCACATATCATTTATGGAAAGGCCGCTCGGCACGATTCCAATATATTCACTGTCGCATCTTTCCAGAACTGCATCTATATGCCGGGCCTGTGAAGTTGCCGGATTGACGGGCACCGGGACTAAATTGGGCATATCGGAATTTAACCTGTTGATATCGGATTCCGATAGCGGCAGATAAAGCTTGTAGGGAAAAAAGGTGTGCTGCCAGATAGCTTTGATGGTTTTTCCCGCTTGTTTGTCCAGCCGGTCTGTGAGAAAAATGATAGACATGTCCCGTATCTTTGGCCAGGGCTTGGGAGGCCTGGTGGTTCGTATTGTAAGAACGTTTCTCGTGTACTTGTTCTTATCTTTGCGCCGCTGGATTGATATCCTGTCGGATTCGCCTTCGGGATGGTAGTATTCACCGGTGATTTCACATACGTGATGAAAGTCTGAGAAGAAAACCAGCCGGCGGGTCATGTCCCAGTCAATTAATACGTTTAGCTGCTCGTTATACAGTCCTGTTTTTTCAATCAGGTCCCGGCGGTGCATCAGGCATACGTGCAGGACATGATTGAAGTGCAGCATAAAAAAGCGGTCGAAGTCTCGGCTGACTTCCACAATTTTGCTTAGTACCTGCCGGCTGCCATCCGAAGAAACTCTGCAATATGCCTTGTAGAAATCGCTGTACGCAACCTGGCAATCGGTTTTGAATTCCAAATCGTTGACAAGCGTTGCGATGTGATTGGGATAATATATATCATCATCGTCAAGATAGGCTACATATTTGCCTTCCGCTCGATTTAACGCCTCATTGAGGGAATAAGGCTTGCCCCGATTTTCCTTTCTATTTATAAATATCAGCCTCGGATCGTGGAACGAATTGACTATATCGCCGACATCTTCTCCGCCGTCATTGATTACGATGAGCTGGAGATTTCTATAGCTCTGTTGCAAGACGCTGGCCAGAGCCTTAGAGAGGTATTGGGGCCGGTTAAAAGTCGGGACAAGCACGCTGACAACCGGCCCAGCCTTTTTCTTGTAGTTTTCTGTCATTCCAAACGTATCTAAAAGTTCTCTTGATAGCTGAGATTTATATAATCAGATTGTTCTCGAATGCCGGAGGGTAAGACTCCGCTGATAATTCCACTACTTGAGAATTAAGGCTTTGGAAGTCATCGTAAAGCGGAGTTCCTGATTGCTGTGCATCTATGTCGGCTTCGAGTTGAGTGAAAATATTGTTGATTTTGGGCAACTGGTTTTTCAGTGCATAATTTTCTTCGACGAACCTGCGATACTTTTGTGGTTCGTATTGTTCAGAGAGAATGTGCCGGCAGAATTCTTCGGCGATGTTGTATAAAAACTCGGCTGGATAGATTTGGTCCGCACCGGGGAAATTATGAATCACCGGCTTTAAGCCGCAGGCCATCGCTTCCAGCAATCCCATGCCCTGGCTTTCAATAAGACTTGTCGAAACTATGTAATGTTTATCCTGGAGCCAGGAACTGACATCTTCCTGCCGGCCATCGAAGAACACAACACCGCGAAGACCAAGAACGCCGACCATATGCCTTAGATATTGTTCGAGGGTCTCATCCTGAAACAGCCCGCCGAAAAACAGTCGATACTCGGGTTCCATGTAGTGCAGTTTCTGCATACACTGTAGGACAAAGGCAGGATTTTTGACCATTCTCAGATTGGACAGAAAGGCGATATTTTTCCCGCGTCGGCGGTGGGTAAAAGCAAATTTTTCGAGGTTTACGCCGTTCGGTATAGTAGCGATGGATGTTTGGCTTTCGATGTATGGGACCCTGCGGAGCAGGGCATCCTTGACGAAACTGTTGCCGACGGTGACAAGGGCATCGATATTTGTCCAGTTCACAAGCTGGGGCCATTGCTCATAGGCTTCGTAGCGGTGCAGCCTGATAATATTTTTGCACACTTTGGATTGCCTTGAGCCTATGACCGCTAAATTAGTGCACCACTCGAACCATGAAATATCGCTCCATTTCATGAGTTCGTACAGTTCTTCTTTTGTCCGGCCTTCAAAAAGGCGTACTTCTAAGCGCTGCTTCGTAAACTCGAAGATGTCGTCGAGGAATGTCATGCCGTCGCCGCCGCAGAAAAAGGCCACCTTTGGTCTTTTAGAGACAATCACCTGAATCATTGGCTTGAGGATTTCCTGATTGGGGCAGATTCGTAATGAGCGAAGCAGCATCTCGATGGCATCTGCTTTATTATTCTGATTCAGGAATACGTTAGCGGTTCTGTTCAAGACATCCGCATTCAGCACGCCCATCTGTTCCATTTTATCGAAAAGCCGCATGGCTTCGTTTGCCCTGCCGGTTGCGAGATATGCTTCGGCCAGATTCCATACTATCTCGGCCGAGT
>CAZHBL010000651.1:0-3213 GCA_964530105.1 uncultured Pirellulales bacterium
ACGGCCTGACCGATATGGTAGA
This sequence comes from uncultured Pirellulales bacterium, assembly GCA_964530105.1. Lineage (GTDB taxonomy): Bacteria > Planctomycetota > Phycisphaerae > Sedimentisphaerales > Anaerobacaceae > JAFGPJ01. The sequence continues at coordinate 23 of CAZHBL010000651.1, forward strand.
CGACAAAGGTATCGCTGCTATACTGTCGGCCGAAACTGATCCTCAGGCTGCCTGCGAGTCACTCGTTTCGTCCGCCAATAAAGCCGGGGGGCACGACAATGTCACGGCCTTAGTCATCGACTGGCTCGGCAACCGGAACCAAAATTCCCAGGGCTGAATCTATATGCAGTTGGAATTAGCCGATTATGAGTGTTGAGCAGGCCACGATTGATGATGCACGGGAAATCCTGGCATTGCAGAAGCTCGCCTATACGAGCGAGGCCGAAATTTATAGCGACTTTACTATCCCTCCGTTACATCAAAAACTCGATGAAATCAAAGCCGATTTTGCGGATCATTGTTTCCTTAAGTTTTGTGAAAAAGGAAGAATTGCTGGTTCCGTAAGAGCTTACGTAAAGGAAGGGACTTGTTATATTGGCAAACTCATTGTTCATCCTGAATGTCAAAACCAGGGCATCGGCACTAAATTATTACAAGAAATTGAGAATGCTTTTGATCATGTTAGTCGGTACGAGCTATTCACCGGCCATAAAAGCCAGAAGAACCTTCATCTTTACGAGAAGAATGGTTATCAAATATTCAGAAGTCAAAAACTCACAGAGGATTTAACAATCGTATTCATGGAGAAGTATCGTAATAACACATAAACAGCGGTTCAAAACAGCTTGGCGCTGTCGAGCAAAAATGTTACGGGGCCGTCGTTGATGCTGGTGACGTGCATATATTCGCCGAAGATGCCCTTCTCGACGGGTACGCCCTGGGCGGCTATCAGGCCGGCTGCTTTTTCGTATAGCTGCTCGGCCAATATCGGCTCGGCTGCGGCGTCGAAGCCGGGACGGCGGCCCTTGCGGCAGTCGCCGTGAAGCGTGAAATTGCTGATAAGAAGAATCGAGCCGCCAACATCCCGGACGCTGAGATTCATCTTGCCCGCCTCGTCCGCAAAGATTCGCAGGTTCACGAGTTTGTCGGCCATGAACTCTGCGTCATTGATAGTGTCACCCTTGCCGATGCCAAGATAAACCAGCAGGCCCCTACCGATTGTGCCCACCGGCTGGTCGTTGACTATGACCTTCGCTTCCAATACACGTTGACAAACCATCCGCATAGTTATTCCTTCTCTGTTATTTGCTTTATCAAAACCACGGCGATGAGGTTGCTCTGCGAATGCGCAGCTCGTCCACGACGGCGTTACCCTTGTGTGTCACGAGGTAGAGAACCAGCTCAGCGATTTCTTCCGGCTTTATCAGCTCATCCTTGGCAATATCAGGACGAACACTATCGACCATATCCGTATCGACCCCCCCTGGACAAAGCAGGTGCACCCGAATATCCGAACCTCTCAACTCCTCGGCCAGTGACATTGTCATGCCGCGAAGAGCGTGCTTGGAGGCGGTATAAGCGCTTTGAAGCGGATAGCCTTTGATGCCGACGACCGATGCGATGTTGATAATATGAGCCGCCTGCGATTTTTTTAACAGCGGCAGCGCCTCTCTGCACAATACGAACGGTGCGGTTGTATTGATTGTAATACACCGCTGCCAATCTTCCGTTGAGGTCTTCTCCAGCGGCGCCGAGTGAGTGACACCAGCGTTATTGACCAGGATATCAAGCCGGCCGAGTTTTTCGCCGGTCACTTGAATAAGATTCTGAATTGACTGCTCTTCGGTCAGCTCGACACGAACGATCCGTGCTTCTCCGCCAGCTTCTGTCACCTGCTCGGCGGTTTTTTGCAGTTGTTGAATCGATCTCGCAGCTAAGACGATGGTCGCGTTCTCTTGCGCCAGCGCCACGCTAATCGCCCTGCCTATCCCTCGGCTGGCCCCTGTTACTATCGCTACTTTGCCGGCTAACTGTTCTGCCATCCTTCTCAGCGCCGCCGAGTGCGCGTTCCGCGTTGCTGTGTATTCGTTTGTGTTCCTGTTGTTCTTCCGGACGTCCGTCTACTTAAGCGGCTGTTTTGCTGATTTATCTGGCCCGGCTCGTTGGTTCTATTGCGCAGGCTCTGTGCTTCCTGCAGCTTCCTGCTCTCTTGCTCAATATTTATGACAAGCTTATCAAAACGTTCTTTCCTTGCCAGCAACAGCCCATCAATCGCGGCCGTGGTCTTTTTAGCTTGCTCTTCAACAGCGATAGTTCGTATGTAGCCAATCTCTGCCTGAATTTGCGGTTGTATCGCCCTGACCAACTCTAACTTTTTATCCGGGGTAGTCTGCATCCACAGACGAATCTGTTCTTCTGTTTGGGGATCCAGTTGCTCGGCAGGCCGACCCGTGCCTTCTGGTCCGTTTGCTCTTGACGAGGTAACTGCCCCGCTACCATAGACGGGATTAGTGGTGTTTGTTCCGGATGTCCAGCCTCTCGTGCTTCTGCCGGTTGTTCGACCGCGGCCGCGGGTGCTGGCAGATTCGGTTAGTCTCTGATCTCTTTTTTGCTGCATGAGTTCCTTGTTGACCTTTAAGAACCGCGTCTGCCTGTTAGTTCGCAGACTGTCGATAGCCTCGACTGTCTTTTTTGCTGATTCCTCAACAGCTAACGTGCGTACGAAATCAATTTCATCCTCGATTTGCTTGTTCACAGCCCTTAACAGAGTCGTTCTGTTATCATATCTTGTTTGCAGCCACTGACGATCCTCATTTATGCTTTTATCGGAAACCACCTTCACTGACTTCTCCAGGCCATCGAACTTCTTAACACGGGTTTTAATCTCGTTCGGATCGGCAAGTAGATTAACAGCAAGAGACGATTGATTAACGTTTCCAGGTCTTCTTCCTGGTTGTGTCAATACGGCGGAATTCAGATTTCGACTTGCGGCCTGCGAATAATATAGTCTATCTCCGGATAATTCACTCGGATCCGGGTCTTGAGCGCCGTTCTTGACCAGCAGATCAACAATTTCCTTCTGGTTTTTCTTTTTCGCCAAAGACAATGCATTGTCGGCCCGGCCGTCCATGACATTGATTTCTGCTCCCTTGGCAATGAGTTGCTCGATTACAGCCTTTTGGCCGGTCTCAACTGCGAAATGCAGGGGCGTTCTCCCGCGATTGTCCTTTGCGTTAATATCGGCGCCTTTGTCGATAAGCAGTGTAATGATTTCTGTTTGGCGGTTCTGGATTGCTATGTGTAGCAGTGTCCAGCTCATTCTATTTTTCGAATTCACATCAGCACCCGCCGAAATTTCAGACTTGACCTGG
>CAZHBL010000652.1:0-3205 GCA_964530105.1 uncultured Pirellulales bacterium
TATATCTCGAACTTTGCCCCGACGTCGATGCCCCTGGTCGGCTCGTCGAAGATGAGAATATCGCAGTCGCGGTACATCCATTTTGCGACGACGACTTTCTGCTGGTTGCCGCCGCTCAATTCGCCGACCGTTTGCTCGGCGGACGAACATCGCACGGACAAGGCATCAACGTACCGGCCGGCTACTAACCTTTCTTTGGATACGTCCAGCCAGCCGAATCGGCTGATATCGCGCAATCTCGCCAGCGATATATTCTTGCGAACGGCCAGGCTCAGCAGCAATCCCTGCTCCTTACGGTCCTCAGTCAGAAGAGCAATGCCGTTTTTCACAGCATCACGGGGACTGCGAATTTCTGACGGCTCATCTGCACCATATAGGTATATCCGGCCCCGGTCGGTCTTATCGGCACCGAAGACTGCTCTCATCGTCTCGGTGCGGCCGGATCCCATCAGCCCGGCGACGCCGAGAATCTCGCTCCGGCAAACTTCAAAGCTGACTTCTCTAACCTTCTCCCCAACGGTCAGCCCTTCAACGCGAAGCGCAACTGTGCCCTGTTTCGAGCCGTGACGTAACTGCTCCTGCTCCAGATCGCGACCGACCATCTTGAAGATAATCTCGCCAGGGCTTAAGTCGCTCGTCGGACCGGTGAAAACGGCTTTGCCGTCACGAAGCACCGTGACACGGTCGGCAATATCTATGACCTCTTCGATCCGGTGCGAGATGTAGATAATTCCAACACCCTCGGCCTTGAGTTTTCTGATCTGGGCGAAGAGCAGCTCAATCTCACGGTCGGTCAGCGAGGCGGTCGGCTCATCCAGCGCTAGTATCCGGCAACGCCGCGAGAGTCCTGCGGCGATCTCGACCATCTGCTGCTGGCCGACGCCAAGCCGCCTGACCGGGACATCAGGCTCGATATCTCCAAGGCCCACCCGCTGCATGACCTGCCCGGCGGCAAAATTGAGCTTGCTGTAATTAACGAATCCGAGCCTGCTGGGAAGTTTCTCGATAAAGATGTTTTCGGCAATGCTTAGATTGGGAATCAGGTGCAGCTCCTGCATCACCATCCTGATGCCGTGCGCTTCGGCATCAGCTTTGCCGGCAGGTTGATATGTCCGCCCATCAAGCTGCATCCGGCCTGAGTCTGGGCTTTGCAGGCCGGCGATAATATTAACCAGCGTACTTTTGCCGGCACCGTTTTCCCCTACAAGAGCGTGGATCTCGCCTTCTCTCAGATAGAAATCCACGGAAGAAAGTGCCTGCACACCCGGAAATGATTTGCTGATGTCACTGGCCTTAAAAACCGTTTTGCTCTTAGCCTGGCTCATTTAAGCGTTTCCGCGGTAATTAGATCGACGGGAGTTTCCTTATCCGAAGGTGTGCCCCGGCCCTTAAGCATTTCAAGGGCGTATTCAATGCCGTACAGGGCCAGCTTATCGGCGTGCTGGTCGACCGTGCAAAGAATCTTTCCTTCCTTTAGCAATCTTTGAACTGCCGTGATATTGTCGAAACCGATGACGAGGATATCTTTGGTTTTGCCGGCGGTCTTAATGGCTGAGACGGCACCCAGGGCCATGTTGTCATTAGCACATAGAAACGCTTTTAGATCCGCGTGCTCGGTGATTAGCGCCGAGACGATTGGCTCGGCCTTTGCCATCTCCCAATAGCCGGATTGCGAGCTGACGATGTTCATCCCGGCCGTTTTCATGGCATCCTCAAAGCCGAGCTTGCGCTGAATCCCGTTGAATGCGTTGGGTATTCCTTCGATGATCGCCACGTTGTCACCCGGCTTCAGCCTGCCCGCCAGATATTCGCCGGCAAGTCGGGCGCCCTTGCGATTGTCCGGCCCGACGAAGGGAATCTTGACGCCCTTGTCGGCAAGGACAGCAGCATCGAACTTGTTGTCGATATTAACGACGATTATCCCGGCGTCCATTGCCCTTTTGCACACGGGAACCAAAGCCTTGGAATCGGCCGGAGCAATCACAATTGCATCAACTTTCTGGGCCATTATCGATTCTACGTAATCGATTTGCTTGGCAACATCCTGCTCGTCCTTGATGCCGACAACCGTCAGGTCGTACTTCTCGGAGTGCTCTTTGTGGTGGGCGCGGGCGCCTTCCTCCATTGTCTTGAAAAACTCGTTCGCCAGCGACTTCATAATCAGGGCGATTTTCGGTTTGCCGGTTTCGCGCCGCTTGCAGCCGGCCGGCAAAATAATTAAAATCACGGCACACAAAATAATAACGCTGATAATTGATTTGTCAGGCTTTCTCATCGTTTACTCCTTGAGCGGATTTCTGTTTGATAAAATTCTCCACCTGCTCGGCATCTGGCATCGAAGATTGCGCCCCCATTTTCGTAACAGACAAGGCGGCGACTTGATTGGCGAATAAGGCGGCGTCTTCGAGTGTCTTCCCCTGGGCCAGGCCGACTGCCAGTGAACCTGTAAAAGCATCTCCCGCCGCCGTGGCGTCGACGGCGTCAACCTTGACGGAAGGAACGAATTCCATTACATCCTTCATAGCCAGTAAAAAACCCTTTGCCCCCATCGTCAGGATAACCGCTTTGACGCCGCGATCCAGCAGGTCTTTGGCCGCAATCTGCGCGGAATTTTCGTCCGTGACTTTAATACCGGTCAGTATCCCGGCTTCTGTTTCATTCGGCTTAAGGACGTCCACCATCCGAAGCAATTCGTCACTGAGCTTTCGTGCCGGCGCCGGATCCAGAATTAAAGGCACGCCGGCATCGTTCGCCAACCGGGCCGTAAATTCGACCGTCTCCAGCGGCACTTCAAGCTGTGCCGCAACAGCGCCCGATGAGGCAATTGCAGATTGGGCTTTCTTAACATCTTCCGGCGATAATTTCAGGTTCGCACCCGGAGCTACGACTATCACATTGTCACCCGAATCGTCAACAGTAATCAACGCTACTCCGGAAGGAGCCTCTCTTGTTTGCTCTACATAATCCGTGTGAATGCCTACTTTTTGAAAATTGCTCAAAGACTGCCGGCCGAAAATATCATCGCCCAACTTAGCCACGAAATAAACATCGGCCCCCAGTTTCGCGGCCGCCACGGCCTGGTTCGCACCTTTGCCGCCGGGCGTCATTATGAAATCCCCGCCGAGTATCGTCTCGCCTTTGGCAGGTATCCGCGGAGACTTTACCACCAGGTCCATATTGGAACTGCCGACAACCACAATTTTTG
>CAZHBL010000653.1:0-1334 GCA_964530105.1 uncultured Pirellulales bacterium
ATCGGCTCATGACGACTTTTACAATCACGGCGCCGGTCGTTCCATATTTTCTACTATTTTATCTCTTGACAGATCAAAGTCTCTGTATATAATATCGGGGAACAGCGATGGTACGGAATTACTATGAATGACGAGAAGTTCGTGATGTTATGCGGGAACCATGTATACATAGTTATGCGAAAGGAGCTTCATAGCCAATGAATGACACTGCTCTATTCCAAGAAGATTTCTATTGGATTACCCGTAATCGCAAAGCGATCTATTCTTGGCTTGGCGACAAGGGCTACCGTTTCTTTGACAAAGTCTTGGATGGGAATTGGCCATTTCATCCGGGATTGTATTACGGTTTTGGTGGTGGGATCGGAGGGATTCTATCGCTCCTCCTCCACGGCCAGTTGTTCGAGAATCCTTTGTTCGATACGATGGTGAAAGCACTTGTGCGAGCAGAATCCCGCCTCTGTTCACGTTTTCTCCCCCAACGAAGTCATGAAGAGCGGCTCACAGGCAACTTGGTTTCGGAAATCGATAGTGCATTCTTCCTGATTAGAGAGAGATTCCGTGCCCTATCTCAAGAGCGATATGGTGAGTCTAAGGTTGTTGACTTTTATTATTATGATCTATCCCGCGGAGGGAAAGCCGAGAAGATTACGGGAGCTGATCTGGGACTCATATTTGTTTTAGACCTTCCAGATTTGCCCTTCATGGTGCGCAGCTTGCGCCTCCAGGCGAAGAAGGTTCACGGATCGTCGCGGATTGACATTGCTCAATTGCATACCCTAACTTCTCACGGCGCAGATGATTCAGCATATCTCTTTTATGATATGGACCCAGCGACTTATTGCGCACCAATTGTCTATCCTGCAAGTAGCATGGAGCACCGCGCCAAGTCTGCCGAGAAGGAATCGAATAAAACCTTCTCGATTTCTTACGATGATGTCCTGAGCGGGATTCCCCTTTCACTGTTCGCCTACCGAGTGTTCTCAACCGGCGCATCGACTCAGGAACATGCTCAATTCAAGGACGCTTACCATTTTTTTGAGCGCCAGTTACCACAGCACCGAGACGACAATTGCCTCGGTGGACGAATTGCGATCATTTCGCTTGGACGCCCAATTGCTATAGGTGTTAACAATGATGGAGGACTCGAACTAAACGTCTAACAAACGCATAACCAGCGGTTCCAAAGGACGACCTAAAATCCACCCATGAACCGCGGCGTTAAACAGTCAGGAAGCAGTCCATGGCACACGATAGCCCAATAGCTTTGTATAAATATAAAGATATCTCCGGCGACGGAGTCGAGTACTTCGAGGACATGCTACGTAACAATCGAG
>CAZHBL010000653.1:1344-3198 GCA_964530105.1 uncultured Pirellulales bacterium
GTGTGGTTCTCCTCTCCACTGAACTTCAATGATCCATTCGATTGTCGCTGTGTCTATGATGTCCGCAACACGCGTGAAGAAATCGTGTTGCGGAAGGCTGCATTCTTGAATAAACGAAACGGAGCTTCACTTTCAAACGCGCTTGTGGAAGCGGAAAACGAGATTCCTTCGGATGAGCGTGAACTGGAACGCTGGCAAAAACAACAAATCGATGGGCATTCTCGGAGGGCGGCAAACACCGGGATACTCTGCCTGACCCAGGTCTATGACAATTTCATCATGTGGACCCACTACGCCAAGGATCACACTGGCATTTGTATCAAGTTCCATGTTCGAGACACCCGCGCAGAAGATCACATTGATTTTATCGCTGGCGCTCTGCCAATTGACTATGCTGATCGTTGCCCACAGATCAACTTCGTAAAGGACGCACCCATTGATATTGTCCGTAAAGCGTTCTTGACTAAAGCTACTCCGTTCCGTCACGAGTTTGAATGGCGCATAGTTAAATATGATCAATGCGCCGGTTTGAAACCGATTCCAGAGGGGATCATCAGCGAGGTAATACTTGGTTGCCAGGTCGATCCCGCAGTTCGTGAACGCGTCGTAAATGCATGTGAAGAGTACGATGGAGACGTAGACATTGTGCAAGCCAGTCTTGATCCAGAAACATACGGCCTCCAGATGGAAGTAGAAAGAACTGTCTAACAGGCGGGTACAGTTGACTAGCTACACTTGCCGCTGACCCGCGGGAATTAGGAGACTCATCATGGCTCGACTATTCACATACACCATTCCTGTGGATGAGGGAGCGGCACCAAACCCCTTTCGGGGAATGTGCTCTTTGGCGATTTGCAAACCAGGTATTCGCCGTGTCGCAAAACCTGGTGACTGGGTTGCTGGCCTTGGCTCTAAAAATGCTCCCAGTGGCGACTTAAGTGGTCGTCTGGTCTATGCGATGCGCGTTGAAAAGGTGCTTTCATTAAAAGAGTACGACCAACAAGCAAGTTCAAGCTGGCAGCACCGTATTCCCAATGTTAGAAGTGCAGACTTATTTGAGCGTCTCGGCGACTGCATTTACGACTATTCCAGTGGAAATGCCGTTCAACGTCCAGGTGTCCATGGTCCAGACAACGTGAAAACCGACCTTGGAGGACAAAATGTTCTTATCTCCCACGATTTTTACTATTTCGGCAATCGTGCCATTCTGCTTCCCAATTACCTGTTGTCAATTTGCCACCAAACTCAGGGACATCGAAGTGATTCTAATACGCCTTTTTACGAGCAGTTTGTTTCTTGGTTACAAAGTCTAAATCTTGCTCCCGGGCAGATGTATGGTTGGCCTGATTTCATCGTTAACTGGGATAAAGTTTCATCTTGTGGTGGGTGTACAATTCGTAGGATTGACGGTGAAAATGACATATCATGCTAACCCATCATTCCACTGGACCTGCGTTAAATTCGCGCAGACCTGTGAATTCGTACGTTATCCGATTTGTTTAAAGCCCTTCCGGATTCGATGAGATTGAAAGGTATGTATGAAGTTCGCTTCTGATTATGAGGAAATGAGAACGACAGAATGCAGGACACAGGAGACAGAATACAGGAGAGGTAGGGTGCGATGAATCGCACCATATTTTTAATAGAATGGAAACATGCCGGGTTATAGACGATGGTTTCATGCGTGAAGGACATGTTTCTTTGCCGTCTTGACAATTATCCGCCACAGGAGATTTCGCAATGCGCAAGCTTCAAGGCTATTTCGCATTCGGCGGGAGAATAAATAGGAATAATTGAAATGGTGCGATTCATCGCACCCTGATATGGAACGACCTCTGTCAAACGATATTTTTG
>CAZHBL010000654.1:0-3197 GCA_964530105.1 uncultured Pirellulales bacterium
TATGTGGCGAAGGGCAAGCAGCATTGTGTTCTCCCCAACGGCACAAGATTACCAGGTAGCCTACAACGTCGATGGTACATCGCTTAAACAGCCGAGCATGGCCAGAGACCAAATGCAATATTTCATCCATTTCGTCAAGGAACTTGCTGGTTTGGATACCAAGGAAAAGCGAAAACCACAAAAAGGCAAGTTCAAAATCCGCAGGAAGAAAGATGATATCCCGTGGGAAGTAACGACTGCCGGATCAACCGCCGGAGAACAGGTCAGACTAAAACCAATAACACAAGAGGGTATGGCAAGACTTACCGAGATCGGCTTAATGCCCGAACAGGAAGCAAGGCTCAATCAGTTTCGTAATATAAAACAGGGTGTATTTATTATAAGCGGGCCGCGTAAAAACGGCATAACAACCACTCTTTACGCACTTCTTCGAAATCACGATGCCTTCATTAACAGTATAAATACGCTTGAAAGACAGCCTGCCGCCCAGATGCCCAACATAACTCAAAACATCTTCAATCTCACCGACACCGGCACAACTACATTTGCCAAAAAGTTCCAAACCGTTGTAAGAATGGGACCTGATATAATCGGTGTCTCCGATTGCGAAGATGCCGAAACAGCCCAGATAGCTTGTGCCGCCGCCAGAGATGGAAAGCTCGTATATATTACTATCAAAGCAGATAGCGTGATACAGGCGCTGGGTAAATGGCTAAAATATGTAAGCAATAAAAGTGTCGTCGCCGATACTCTTCTGGGTATAAGCAACCAACGGCTGCTTAGAATACTTTGTGATGAGTGCAAGCAGGCCTATGCACCGGATAAAGAATTATTCAAAAAATTCAACATCGCCGCGGAAAAAACAAAAGTGCTGTATCGTACCGGCAAAGTGCAATACGACAAGCACGGCAAACCTTCAACCTGCGAACACTGCCAGGGAACCGGCTATTTCGGCAGAACGGCTGTGTTTGAAATCATCACGTTGAACGACGACTTAAGAAAAGTTATAATAAAATCAAAATCGCTGCCGGAGATCGGCACACAGTTCAGACGAGCCAAAATGCTCTATCTACAGGAACAGACACTCAGAAAAGTAATTGCAGGGAAGGTAGCGATAAACGAAATGATCAGAGTACTTTCAGCATCAAAAACGAAAAAAGCAGATTAAAATAGTCGTTAGTAACACGCGGTTCGTAAAGCGAATCACGAATCCTGAAAAACCGGAGACGTTGTTTATGGCCAGCTTAGCTGTGGTTTTAATAATTCTGGGTTGTGGTGCTTTGATGTATTTTAAAGGGACGTTTGTCAAAGCATTTGCCATGATAATTATTGCGATTTTTTCGAGCGTTGTTGCGTTCGGCTATTTCGAGGCCCTGTCAAATGTCATCATCAGCCGCGGCAACGAGGGCAGTTTACTCTCTCTCGTTCCCTGGGCACAAACGCTCAGTTTTACGATGCTGTTTATCGTGACCTTTGGCCTGCTTCAAACAGCAGCTACTTTTTTGGCCCGCCTCCCGGTCGATTTAGGATTTCTCCCCGAGCTTATCGGACGGATAGTCTGCGGAATTATCCTGGGCTTCATTATATCCGGGCTTTTACTCACAGCCCTTCAAATGGGACCGTTGCCCCTTTCCTATCCCTACGAGCGTTTTGACCCGGCAAAGCTGGATCCCGATAATCCCAGCGGACCCCTGTTTAACACCGACGGTTTTGCCACCGGTTTGTTCGGTATCATCAGTAACGGCAGTCTAAGCGGCAAAAACAGCTTTAAAACTCTCCACCCCAGCTATCTGGACCAGCTTTTCCTCAACAGGTTTCTCGGCGATGCATCAGGTGTCAGCGGCGTCTATCCAGCCATAGAAGTGCCAAAACCAGGTGTCTGGCCAGCCTCCGAAGCCGTGAAAAAACAAGTAGATTCCTTCATCTCGGAGTTGAGGACACGCGGCGGCAAGGTTGCATACGAGCCGGGGGGCAAGTCGGTAGCTTTACCCATATCGGCGAACGATTCTTATAACCCGACAATCGTGCGCGTGGGAATAAAGAAAAGAGCGATCCATCGAGAAGCAATACTCAACGGTGGTGTATTTACACCTTCGCAGTTAAGATTAATATGTACGCGAAAAACCGGTGAAGCGGTCAATGCCTATCCCATTGGATACCTGAAAACAAAAGATGAAATACAGATAAGCCCCGAGATAAAACTTGCGAGCGGCGACATCGAGGGCAGCGCCAGATATATCGACTTTGCTTTTTGCGTGCCAATTGGTTTTGAACCGGCGCTGGTCGAGTTCAAGCTCAACAGTATTGTCGAGATACCCACAGGAGCAATTGTATCGGCCGACCAGGCCCCGGAGGTCGTACCTTTTAGCTACTCGCCTTCCGCCCCCCAGAGCACGAGTAATGCCCAAAAACCTGCCAGAACTCAGAGCCAACCGCAACAACAGCAAGCTCGTCCCGGAAGACGCGGGCTTAGCGATATCAGCAGATCCGTTGTCGGCGACGAACTCAACGAGTAATAATCAAATCCGGCTATCTAACAAATATGGAAAACGATTTTGGGTGGATATTTGACGATTCATCCCCTCGTTAACCTCAAGAAATCTGCTCTATGGGATTACTGTCGATGGGCTTGGTCCTGATAGACTCAGAAAATGGGCCGGCAAAATGTAGCTGCGAGCGTTAACGGTTCAAGCTTCTTTTGAGCTGTTCCGCACGTCCTTAGCTGCAGACGACCAATTCTTCCAAATCCAACTCCATAAGATGCTCAAGATAATCATTTAACTCTTCTTCCGAAAAACTGGCGAGAAATTCCGGCTTGGCAGTTCTGTTGATTTTACAGATGTAATCGATCAACTCCCTTTTACTCATACACACACACCCTTCAAAACTTGTAAAAATCCTTGGCAACCTACGGAATATCGACAGAGCAAACAATTTTTCTTTAGCTTCCCTTACCATAACCAAATTAACGCCCCATAACCCAAACCACCATATAGCGGTGACAACTTTGCTTCGAATACTACATATAGAGCAAACCATAAGACAACACTAATCACCTTTCCGAGTGTCCAATAAAATCATCTTCGGCGTTGGCTAATCCAAAGCAAAAAAAATATGAAATTTTCTTATTTATTGCCGGCATTATTTTTTTTTTGTAAACGAGGTTTCATAGAGCGCCTCTATAATTACAGATATGC
>CAZHBL010000655.1:0-3196 GCA_964530105.1 uncultured Pirellulales bacterium
GGGTGCGTTCCTATTTAATAATCGAATTCGCAGGCCTGGCCGATGATAATCGGGCCCGAGCCTATAATCAGTACCTTGTGAATATCCTTACGTTTCGGCATTGGGTTGTCCTCAAAAAAAAACAGTTTTTTACCACAATAATAGTTAAGCATAAGACTAATATATTTCGGCTGTTTGCGACCGTAAGTCTTATGACTACAGTGAAATTGCAGGATTTTAGCCAGGCATGTCCGACATGTCAGGAAATGATATAAGGGGTATCAATTTTCCTGCTTTTACCGCTGTTGATTGACAAAAGCATGCTGCTTGATATGATTGGTCCTAAATGGTCAATGGGTTTTATTTACCTATTCTGGAGTATTTCAATGAGCACAATAATACAATGCATCAAACTGTATATGTTGGTTCTTTTATACGCGGCAACCGGCATTTCGGCATTGTATGGCGGCGGGGAGGATGATTTTCATGCCGTAGCAACCTACGAATGTATCGGGCTGTATTTCAAATCACCGGACCTTGGGCCGTGCGATGTCAGTTTCAGGCAGGACGGCACATCAACGTGGCGGGAAGGTTATCCGCTCGTTTTCGATACGCGCGATAATCAGTATCGTGGCAGTATCGTTGGTTTAATGCCCGCCACGAGTTATAGCGTGAAAATCACCCTTAATGGCAAGAGCCACGAGTTGGCATGTAAGACGAAAACCGATTCTTTTCCCATAGGTAAAATGACCTATCTTGAAGGTGGTATCAGCTCGAAATCACTGGTTATTACCGAATCCGGCACGCCGGAAGGCTACCATTTAATCACGCCGGCAAAAGATTCGAAAGCGACAATTGACGTTCGGAAAGCGGAAAATTATACCTGTGTTATCGACGCTGATTATGTCATCGTTCGTGGGGTCGAATTCTGCAATGCCGCAATTCACGGTCTTATAATCAAATCGAGACACCATGACAATGTTGTTGAAGATTGTCATTTCACATTCTGGGGCAGGATAGGCGGGCCAATGTCGTATGGGAACGAGGGCGGAATGGATAGCGCGATTTACGCTGAACGGCAATCGGGCAACCTGACCATCCAGCGCAATCTGATTGAGAATCCACGCGGCGCTTCTAACGACTGGGACACCGGCCACCCGGACGGGCCTCAGGGAATTACCCTGATCAATTCGAGCGGCGGAAATGTCATTCGCTACAACGAGATTAGATCGACCGAAGACCACGGCTACAACGACGCTATCGGCGGAGGGTCCAATTTCAGCTTCGAGGGAAGCCCCAATCGCGACTCGGACATTTACGGCAACATCATCGCCAACGTCTGGGACGATGCGATCGAAAGCGAAGGGGCGAACATGAACGTTCGGATATGGAACAACTATATCGAGAAAACATTCCAGCACATCGCCACCGCGTGTACGTCTAAAGGGCCTCTGTACATCTTCCGGAATGTTTTCGGAGAAAGCCGCCGGACGCATCGCGATCCGCTCGGCGGCAGCATGATAAAAGTAGGCGAGAAGGATGAGTTCGGAGGCGGAAGAAAGTTCGTCTTTCACAACACTTCTATTCAGCCCAAAGGCGCATTTCATGCATTCAGCAGCCATGTAAATCCAAACACGGTGACGCGAAACAATATTTTCGACTGCCCTGGCCGCTTGGCTTCTTCGCGGCAAGTCGATATCCCCTCTGATTTCGATTACGACCTCTTTACCGGAATGGATCGAGGCATCGCACGAGAACGGCATGGAATTCGAGGCAATCCGGTATTTATCAAATCGTACGGGCTGGAGTTTTATCCCGCCTCGACAACCACAAGAATCAAATGGGGCAAAGTCCCCGTCCAGCAGGGCGACAGGACGGTCAACTTAACAGACCCGGTGATAACGGTGCCGAATTCTGTTATTGATTCGGGAGTCAGAATCCCGAATTTCAATGACGATTACGCAGGAAAAGCGCCCGACCTGGGGGCGTTCGAATTAGGACGGCCGCCCATACGTTTCGGACGAAGGGCGATGAGTGACATCTGGGCGCCGTGGGAGTTTCACTAAGCTTAGAACTATGTGAAATATCGCGCCTTCATTTAGACTCTATGGTCTTCGCGGATGATGACACGGGGCCCGCCGTCGAGACTGGAGGCCCAGTTCTTCGGCGACTGTATTTGCCGGAGCCTGTCGAGCTGGTCGATGTCTTTTAGCCGCTGGTATATGAGTTGCCATGCGCATGGACGGTCGGGGCGGACTTCGCAGCGATCTTCACGCGAGCCGCCACATGGGCCGTTTAACAGTCGCTTGGCGCACTGCGTAATTGGGCAGACGCCGCCGTAGTTGTGCAGCACGCAGGCGCCGCACGCGGAGCATTTTTCCGTCCAGACACCTCGTTCTTCGAGAATGCCGATGAAAGTCGTATCGAGGCCGGCATAAACAGGTTTGTGGCTGTAACGCTCCGCGATGGCCTGGACACCGGCACCGCAGCCGAGCGAAAGAACGGCGTCGTTTCGTTCGATTGCCTCAGTGGCGGTCTCGATGAAAACGTTGTCGCACTGCCGCTCGATTGTCAGCTCTTCGACTTCGAGGGCATGGCCGCGGATTCTCGATGCCATGCGGAGCGCCGAGGCGATGATACCGACCTCGCGCTGGCCGCCGGCCAGACACACTGTCACGCAGGTGCCGCAGCCAAGCACGAGCACTTTGTTGTGGCCTGTCAATATTTCTATGAGTTCAGGTATGCTTTTTCTATGTGCGACTATCATGAAAAATTCTCCGTTATTGATGTAGCGTCCGCCGCTATAGGGCTTGGGCCCAGCTTGCGTACGGTTTGGACCATGTCGGTAATAATATCGGCCAACGGCCGGGCCATGGCGGCTGAGACGTTCACCATGCGCAGACGCTCGGCTTCGAGACCGATCTCAGACAGGAGGTCGCGAGCCGCGTTGACCCGGCGTTTGGCGCAAAGGTTGCCCTCGATGAAATGACATCCTCCTTCGAGGCAGCCGGCTATGAGCACGCCGTCGGCGCCATTCTCGAAAGCTTTCATAAAGTACTCGACCTCCAGCCTGCCCGTGCAGGGCGTGCGTATGATGCGGATGTTCGGCGGATACTGTATCCGCATCGAGCCGGCCAGGTCCGCCGATGAGTACGCGCAGTAATGGCAGCAGAAAGCCAAAATTTTAGGTTCGAATATGTCTGAGTTCATTATTAAA
>CAZHBL010000656.1:0-3192 GCA_964530105.1 uncultured Pirellulales bacterium
AATCGAGTGTAAAGGCAGTTCCATCAAAACGTGGATCAACGGCGTTCCCTGTGCCGATTTGAGGGATTCGATGGATGCCAAAGGGATCATCGGCCTTCAGGTCCACGGGCTCGGCAGGAACTTTTTTCCTTACCAGGTCCGCTGGCGGAATCTCCGCATCCGTGAGCTGGATGGTGCCGAGCTTGGAAAACTGAAAGTCGTGGTCGTTACCGGCGGACACGATTTCGAGCGCGAGCCGTTTTTCAAAATGCTGGATTCGATCGAGGGAATTACCTATACCGAGGCGATACAGAAGGACAGCAGCGAGCTGTTCGAAGACATCAGCGGCTGGGATTATGATGTGATCGTGTTCTATAGTATGACCCAGCAGATTTCGGAAAAGCGTCGGCAGAATTTCCTCAAGCTGTTGGATAGGGGCGTTGGTGTCGTCGCGCTGCATCATATCATGTGCGCGTTTCAGGAGTGGCCCGAATTCAGGAAAATCATCGGCACGAAGTATTGCCTGACCGATACCACGATAGACGGCGTTATGTGCAAAGCCGGCACTTACCAGCATGATATTGACATGCCGATCACCGTTGTAGATAAGAAGCATCCGATTACCGAGGGTATGGACGATTTTGTGATTCATGATGAGGGCTACAAAAACTGCTGGTTCGATAAGGACAATCACTTTCTGCTGACTGCCGATCATCCCGCCAGCGATAAAACCATCTGCTGGGTAAGAAAATACGGCAAGGCAAAAGTCTGCACGCTCCAGTTGGGACACGACTCAAAAGCATACGAGAATCGCAACTACCCCTTGCTGATAAATCGTGCTATTCTCTGGACAGCCAATAGATTGTAAATATCGACACATAAGCCAAAGCGAATTTTGCCCGGGCTTTCCTCGGTGCTGGGTGACATTCGAACCAGGGCCCCGGCGCCTTCAGCGTTTAATCGACCGCGGGCTGCCAGAGGTATAGAAATTGGGCCCCGCCCGCATTCAGCCAGTCGGGTAGTTCGAGATTGACCAGCGGGCCGATGCCGTCTGAGCCGGCCGCCGCCAGGCCGTAGGCGTTTGGCTTATAGTTTGACGGCCGGTGATAAATGACGACCGAGGTTTTCTTTACGCCCGCTATTTCCCTGGTCCATTTGATGCTGTCGTCCAGATAGCCGATTTTGTCGATAAGCCCTTGCTGCAGTGCCTGCTGAGCAGTGAAGACCCGGCCATCGGCCAGCTCTGCCAGCTTCTTTTCGTCGATTGTTTTACGGCCTTTGCGCACGACCTCGAAGAACTGTTCGGAGAACTGCTTGATTATCCCCTGCAGGACTTCGTGCTCTTCGTCGCTCAAATCGTGGAGTGGTGACGCCAGATCTTTAAGCTCGCCGCTCTTGATCGTGACGGCTTTGACGCCGATTTTCTCCATTGTTCCCGCCACGCTGAACGTCTGGAAAACTGTGCCGATATTTCCGACCACGCCGCTCGGTTGGGCAATGATCCCGTCGCAGCCACAGGCGATGTAATAGGCGCCGCTGCAGCCGATACCCAGCACGCAGGCTATAACAGGCTTTCCCGTTTGTCGTCTGAACTTTAGCAGGTGATGGTACATAATGTCACTGGCCGCGACGGTCCCGCCCGGAGAGTTCAGGCGAAGGACCACTGCTTTAACGGACCGGTCTGCCGCGGCCTTGTCGAGTTTCTCGATGAACAGGCTTACCGGATTCTCGCCCGATTGCATCCAGCCGCCCCTGCGCCTGTTGGCAAGCAATCCGTCAACATCGATGATTGCGATCTTATCAGAGACAAACAACCCGGCATCCCTTTGTATCCGGCTCTCTACGAGCTGCCGGTTCGTGGGCACCATCTCTATTTGAAACGCAGTCTGTCCGCAGCCGGCCAATATGGTCGGTAATATTAATAATCCCAAATACAACCAGTTATGTCTTCTAAACATTTTCTGTTCTCCTATGATAAATGTCAGTTATTTCCTACCGGTACGAACCTTATACGACCGGTTTTGCGTCCTTTAGCAATTCTCCAATATCCTTAATTCCTACGCCGGGCCCTTTCGGGACGGTAATCGAGCCGTCCCTGATTTCCAAAGGCGGGTCGAACCAGTTGCTGTATCTCTCGGTTCCCTTTTTATATTCCTGGTATAAGCCGATGTCCGGCGTGTATGAAGCGAAATGCAGCATGTAAACGAATCCGAATCCGCCCGAAATATGAACGGTCGTCGGCATCCCCGCCAGCCCCGCCATGCGCGCGACGCGCGTCGAACGAATCAGCCCGCCGTAATATTGCAGGTCCGGCTGGACTATATCCACGCCGCGATTGTGAATCGCCCAGCGAAAACGCCGCTGACTGTATTCCTGCTCGCCGCCGGCCACGGGGATTGTTAAAGCATCGGCGACCTTTTTCGTGTCTTCGAAGTGGTCGAAGGGGCAGGGCTCCTCGAAATAGACGGCATTGATGTCTTCCAGCATCCTTCCGATTTCAATGGCCTTGGGCGGGTCGTAAGAGCTGTTGGCATCGGCGTGGATGTCGATATCGTCGCCCAGCCTCTTGCGTGACAGGACAATGAGCTTCTCCGTTCTGCCGGGCATGGCGTCGGCGTTTTTGCTCATTCGCCCGCCGAGTCTGAACTTTACTGCTTTGGCGCCAGTTTCCTCGACCAGGCCGGCCAGATATTCCACTTCTTCTTCCGGCGTAGAATCTCGCCGGCCGCTGGCAATATAGAACGGAACTTCCTGCCGGACAACGTCGCCGAAAAGCTGGCCAAACGATTTGCCTGACACTCTTCCCATCATATCCAGCAGGGCGAACTCAATCCACGCCACAGGGCACCAAAGCGCCAGACCCTGTAGCTTATAGTTGCTGCGATACCTGTAAACTTCGAACAGGTGCTCTTCCAGATATCGGGCATCTTTGCCGATAAAATAGGGAATCACCAGTTTGTTCAGAATCGGATACAGATATTGTGCTCTGTCATTGGTTATGGCAACGCCTTCGGCGCCGTTTTTCGAGCGGACGCGAACGATATATTCCCGTTCGTTTTTAAGTAGTTCGATTGAGTCTATCACTAACGGCGAATCGAGACCTTCCAACTTCAAAACAGGCGTTTCGGCGGCCTTTTCCAGCTCTTTGATTGATACTTGGTGTTTATATGAATGAGCTTGTGGTTTACCCGGCAAGGATTTACAGCTCGGCAG